>NZ_JAMSKS010000081.1:0-149677 GCF_024436645.1 Rhodococcus sp. T9N
TTCGACTTGCTCCGCAAACGAATACTCCTCAGTGACTGATACTTTCAAAATCGATCACGGAAAGTGGGCCAGAACCAAGATTCAGATGCCGTTGACACACTGCGTTGTCATGACATAGCTGACACTAACTCAGGTGCAGGGGTTGTTAGGTTTTTGCGTGGTCCACCGCGTCCGTTGAGGCCGCGATGGTAGGTGCCGCGAGCGCCATCACGGAAAGTGGGCCAGGACCAGTTTTCAACCGTCGTCAACACGAACCACTTAGGGCTCCAAACTTGGCCCATTTGTACTCCCACGACGTCACTCGATCAGGTTGTCCATCAACAAAACTCGGACGACAGTCTCGCTACCGACCCTTGACTGGACTCTCCACGACGCGATTCATGCGCGCAATCGCCGGCGTTCGCGGACTAGCTCGGAGCTCTCGGGTGACCGGCCCGTTCGAGACGTCCGACAGGTCACGCGCCGAGGGGAATCGGGGCTCTGTCATGGAATACGCGCAGCACGTTCGCAGAGTGGTGCATGTCCTCGACAACGCGGTGAGCGGGTGCCCCATATTTGGCGACGAGATCGAGACGTGATTTCGTCCGTTCGCGGTCGAGGCGCAAGCCAGCTTCGCGGAACGACGAGGCGTCGATAATCCGGTAGGAGAACAACGCGTCTGTCTTCGGCATCCACCGCGCCAGGAACTCGCGGTCCATGCGGTGGGAGCTGCCGCATAGTGGAGTCGAGCTGTCGACGCCCCACCGCGCGAGGAGATCGACAATATCGGATTCGAAGCCGGACAGATCCTGCGGTGCGTTGTCGCCGGCTGCTGCGATTTCAGTACGTAGATCGGCGAATAGCCCGTTGTCAGTGTGCATTCGCTTCACGACGTCGAACGCTGGATCGGTGTGAAGTCGGTCGATCAGGGCAGATGTACCGGTGGTGACTGCGAGGGCCTCGAAACGCTCGATCGGCATGAGGTCGGCAGAGTACAGCGCGAACCCGATTTCGAGGATCTCGCAGACTTCGGCTTCGGTGCCGGTGGTTTCGAGATCTACGAACACGAATCCGTCGACGCTCATCTTGTGTCTCCATTTCTCGTTTGGTGATGCCGCTGGGGACGACGCTGGGCCGTTCACTGCCGCGCCGGCATACCGTCGCGGCGGTCTCTGTGACGCTACGGGCCATCGTCGCCTATCGGTCCGACAGGTTTCCTTGCTTCGACGGCCCGCAGCACACGCTGCGCGTGGGCGTTCTGCTTCCGGAGTTGGGTATGTAGCGCGCCAATCGGGAGCCCTCCCGTGCCGGCACCCTGCGGGTTCGTTGTCGGCCGAGACCTGCCCATCCGCGGCTGCACGGTGATCGATGATCGGTGTCGACAGCATCTGCATCTCCCTGCCCAGTTTCTCCGCCCGCCCCGCCGGTACACCGCAGGTCGATACTCACGCTGGATCGGGCGACGCTTGGGTTTCGCTTCGGGGAGTTGTACATACGGAACGTCGGCACCCCACACGAAGTCTGCGGCCAGGGGTGCCCACACAGGCCGGAGGTCGCGCCCATTCAAGGCTTCGTCCACGCCGTCTGACACGCCAGCAGTACATGCCGAAGTTAACGCTGCAAGTCGGCGGGGAATCAGCCAGCAACCTTGGGCTTGGTCAGCTGAAAGCCCTTCAGCTCCCGGACTGCAGCGCGATGTAGATCGGTGAGGTGAAACCTCAGCGGTAGAGCAAATTGCGCATCAGTCGTTAGCGTCGTCAGACGGCTCGACGCAGGCTGGCTTCATCGATGTCGATGCCTCACCGCGAGATCTGTCGAACACCGCTGAGCGGCTCGCCTGGACCGTCCCGTCGCACAACCTGTCAATGGCACCTGAATTTTGACAGCAGAGCCACTGCGGCGGGGTGTGGACGGTCTATGTGGGCATTACACGATGAGGTCCCACTGGCAGCGCTCCACCCGAGGCTGCCGTGCATAATTGAATGGCGCTGCAGAGCGCTATCGCTTGGGTACATACACGGGCAATGTGCACCCGAGGCCATCGTCCATTGCTGATCAGTACGGAAGGACGATAGGTGTGACCAATACTGATCCATTCGAGTTAGATTGGCACGAACCTGAATCGCCGGTCGATCTTGAGGCCATCCGCAAAAAACTCGCGGAACTTCTGGTCGACGACATGCTCATTGAGCAGGTCTGCACGCGAGTTCAGGGAAACGCGATTGGTGTACTGCTTTACGGCAGTTGGGCGCGGGGCGATGCATCAGCCACTTCTGACTTAGACCTTCTCGTTATGTCACAGTTCCGGGCCGACTCCGGAATGGAAGGCAAGTTAAGCCTGAGCGCCTACACCCCCACCCAACTGGCCGATGCCCGAGCTACCCTCTTCGGGATGCATCTGGCGAGGGACGGGATTGCCTTGCACGACACCGAAGGCCGAATGGCCGAAATCTTGAGCACGTTCACCCCGCCCGACCCACAGGAGTTACTCCAACGGATTCGCGAGTTCGCAATTGTTCTCGATCTGCCACGCGAGGAGCAATCTATCTATCTGCCGGGGTTGTGCCAGGTCGCTCGGTACTTACTCCGCACGGCCATCTACACCCTGGCTCTACGCGATGGGCGTCCATGCTTCTCAGTCGAGGAATTGGCGGTGCGGTTCAATCAGCCAGAGTTGACTATCTTGCTGTCGTCGCATCCAGAGCAGTATCCTGCTCCTAGTCTCGGTGTCCTCGACGATTTGCGCCAACGCCTGATTGAGGTAGTAGGCGCACCCGGCGACAACCCGTTTGGATCCCTACACGCGCTCATCGTTAGCTCATCGACAAGCAATCCTGACCTTGAGAAGCTGGCTACCTTAGCTCTCGGCGTGGACGAATCCCTTCCTTACGCCGAGCTTCCGAAAGTAATTCTATGAACGAGATCGGGTTCATCGGTGATATTCACGGTTGCATTGAAGAACTGGACGAACTCGTAACAGCGGCACGCTCTCGCACCTCCCACCTTGTCTTCCTCGGTGACTACGTGAACCGTGGACCGCACTCTCGTGAGGTAATTGACTTCCTGATCCGACTGCAGCAGACCAAGGGAATCTCTACGTCATTCATCATGGGGAATCACGATCAAGCCTTCCTTGACTCGCTAGTGGGCGACGGTTTTGACAGCTTCTTGCGGATCGGGGGAGCATCCACGGTTGTGTCCTACGTCGGTGCGCCGCGAGCCGACGTACTGTCCCAGCTTCGGGAAAGTGTTCCCGCCACACACATTGACTTTCTGAACTCGCTCGCCAATCAGGTTGTGGTAGACGGCGTTGTTGCAACGCATGAACGCCCGGCCCATGAGATCGACACGACAGGGGACACCGAGCGATTCGCAATCTATGGTCACTCTCCTCAGCGTCGCCTTCTCCCCCGGATCGAACACGATCGAGCCTTCATCGACACAGGTTGCGGCACGCTGCCCGACGGCCGGCTGACCTGTCTATTCTGGCCGAGCCTCACTTGGATTCAGTCGAAGCCTTGTAAGCCGATTCGATGACGAGAATTTACTACTAGGTCCCCGCTGCGCTGAGCTTCACGGAGGTTTGCTCGATGTCCCGATCCAGCAAGGGGCTCTGAGCCTTCCTGGCGTGTACAGTCGCTTCCCTCAGTAGCGCCCTCGCGCGTGAAGTCCCTCCTTTCGCGAATGCCACCTCCGCGAGCAGCCAGGCTGCTGTGCCAAGGCCGGCAGCATTGTTCGACTTCTCGCTCTTCTCCTGCGATACGAGCGCATGCCTCTCAGCCTCATCCGGTGCGCCTTCCAGCAACAGGAGCTGCGCAAACAGCGCGTGCGCAATGCTGACCCCATCGGAGTTCTGGATTCGTTCATTAATTTTGAGTGCCTGCTCGATGTGGCCCTGGGCCCCGTCGGCCGCACCTTGCCGCAGCCCCGACTCCGCGAGACCCGACAACGCGTTGGCCATCAGGTGATCATCGTGATCGTCTCGTAGAAAGTCGATTGCTTCGGCGAACCTCGCTTCCGCTGCCGCGTAGTCGCCAAGGCGCATTTGGCTCCGACCGAGATTGATTGCAGACTGCGCTAGTTCTTTCGGGGACCCAAAATCCTGACGCAAACTGTGTGCCTCTTCGAAAAGTTGAATGGCTGCATCAGGTTCCGTGATCTTCAACAAGGTCAACCCGTAGTTGTCCAGCGCGTAACACAGTTTCTGATTGATGGGTTGCGCGCTTGCCCGTGCAGTTTCGACGGCCTCGTGCAACAGGTCCCTGGACTGGGTCAACTCACCACGCTTACGATGAATCACACCCATATTGGCTAAAGAATTTGTTTTATAAGCGACCGCTTCGGCGTCGCCTCTGGCCAGTAAGGCGGGATCTGCGAGTAGCTGATTGTTGAGCGCGAGAGCCCGTTCGAGCCGCCCTGTTCGCCTCATGAACTGGGCGAACTCCGTCAATGCCTCGGGATCCCCGTCCTTAATTGCATGAGAGAAGGCCGCTTCGGCCTGCATCAGGTGCCCAGCCGCCGCGTGCCTCTTGGCAGTCGCGAGGAGTTGCATCGGTGTTGAGTCCGAAAGCTCATGCATCGGTGTTGAAGCCGATAGCTCAGCTGGAGTCATCTGCGCGGGCAACGTGATCGTCTGTGGAACGCGAACTCCAAGCGGTTGAGCCGCCCATTCAACGAGATTCCGCGTGATGACGCCCGACAGACTGTCGTCCGAATCGAACGTATCAAACAACAAGCTCTTCGACTGCTCCAAGCGGTCACGAAAGTCCATCACCTTGCAAAGTTGTGGGCCTGGGTCACGGAGACGGCCGGCGTCAATCGTCTTGAACAGAACGAGGAGATCACGCATGCAGGCATCCGATGATTCCAACAGCTCAAGGCAGCGATGGAACTCCTCCTCCGTACCCGACGAATAGGGCCCGTCGAGGCTTGGAGGAGAGCCCCAGTGATCTCCCAACATCAAGATCATGAAATCGCAGTCGTCGATATACGGATTAATCCTCGCTTGCGGCCTTCCGACACCCGCGGGGAACTGTTCCCAACCTCGGACGAGAAAGTGAACCCGGGCGGGGTTGGCTCGTTCCTCATTGAACGCGGAGACGGTCTTTCGACAAATATCCCGTTCGTGTGCGAGGTTCCCCGGCGACGCCAAGAAGATCGGACGACCTGAAAGCTCAATCGGCATAAAGCAACCCTAGCGGTGGCACTATCATCTGGATCGGGTACGGGGTCGTCGATATACAAAGCACCGGCTCCGCCGAAGAAGCCTAGCTTCGTCATCTCTTCGTGCTATGTGGTGCCACTCCATAGGCTGGGCAGATGCAAAAATTTTTGAGACGCTTGGGCGCTGTGACTGCCCTGGTCATCGCTGGCTTTGTGGGTGGAATATTCGGCGGTATCACCGTTCGGGGTGGCTGGAATACGCAGGTATTTGGACCGCTCTCCGCATGGGTGGCAGCATCGGTCACCCTCATCGCCGTAGTGGTTGCCCTCACCTCGTCTCGGAAGTCAATTGGGATTGCTCAGCAGTCCGCAGTGATCGCGGAGAGGTCGGTGGAAACTGCGGAGACACGCGCAATCCGCGAACGCGAGTTCAACCATCGCCGAGATAACACGAAGGCCATCGCAGACATGTGGGCACAGATTGGATCAATCCGACCGGCCCTGGAGCGCTCCAGAGACGCAGCGAGACGCGGTGACAAAGACGAGTTAAAGACCTCAGATTCACTTCTGCGGGACCGGATCGCCGCGGCTTCCGGTGCGGTCTTCTACGCAAAGACTGTGACTTTGGAGGCCGAAGTTCGTTCGGCAATTGAAGACATGTCCAAGCAGTTCGACGACTTCGAAACGTCCTGGAGCGATGGCCCCGGTTGCGGGCCTGACGATGCCTACGAACTGACGAAATGGTTCGACAACGTCATTGCGGCGTACGAGAAGGCAGAGACGTACCGCGGGGAATCGAGTGATTTGCTCCGCCGGCGATTGCCTCTGATCGATAGTGCAGAAGCTGAGATCGCGCACATGTTGCAGCAGCAGTCTCCAGCCGCCCAAGCCAGACTGAAAAACCTATTGGAAACGATCTTATGGGACAAGACCTCACTGTGAACGGGGGCAGTCCCCAACTCCACGAAACTTGAAGAACACTAAAGTCTCCGGAAGCCGTTGCTGTTCACGGAGTTTGCCCTGAAACGCAACAAAAAGTCACGAGTCGGGAAGATTTCTGGCAACAGCAGTCCCCTCAGCTCTCAGATCGGCTATCCGTCGGTCTGGCGGCGGACTAGCTTGTCGGTGAGCTCGATTGTGGACAAGTACCACCAAAAGATCCAATCGAGATACGCATCGTCATACTCGGGGTGTTGTTTGGCATCTCGATGCCGAATGGCGAACTCGTTTGCAATCTGAAACAGCGCTCCTTCGTCTTTCTTGAAGAGTTCAGATTTCAGAAGCGCGCGCCGCTCTTCGAGCAAGCTTGCGAGCACGGTGCATGCACTGCGCTTCTCATCGCGACCCGCGTTTCGTGAGCGAAATAGTGCGATGGCGTGCGAAACAGACACTCTCCGTTCCTGATCCGGAGCGTCCAACGCAGAATCGATGAGGTCTTGGCGTCCCTCGTCGACTCGATGAGCCAGTCGTCCAGTGTCTTCCCCGCTCTTGGTCAGAATCAGATCGATCCCGTGACGCTTCAGCATTCGGTTGACCGTCCACCGGTACAGCACTTGCGCCGGATAGGGAGCAAATCGTTCGTAGTGCCATCCGCAACCGTTGAAATTGTGGAGCCAGCGATCCCGCGGTCTAGCCACGAGATCATGGAAAACTTCGATGAGACTGTAGAACGTTTGTTCGTCCCATACTTCTGGGCGTGGCCACCACAAGCCAGCTTCGCCCAATCGTTCAGCGATCACCTCGTCTAGCTTGAGGTCTTGATCCTGCAATCCAGGAAAATCGTCATCGACGCACGGGCGGGGGGCAACTCGATCTAGATATCCACGATTTTGAATGAGTGCCACTTCTCTTAACCAATCCCGTTGCGCAGCAGCCAGGTCAGGACTGTCACGGTGGGCAGCTTCAGACGAGCGACTGGATACTCGGGCGGCGTAATAGGGTCGCGGTGAATGTTCTTCAGGAAGTCTTTCAGCGGCCGAAATCAGATCTTGCAGAAACAGGGTCTCCGGTTTAGTACCTATGCGCCCCAGCTTGGCCGGAGTCGATGCCCACACGTCACTTGAGCGAAGGAATCCTTGACTAGCTTCGCGAAAATCGTCGGCAGGTACATCTGCGACGAATGCTTCAGTGAGCAACCACTCGACTCCCCTGTTCCACTCCGCTTTGTTACTCAATACAAGTTCGCGCAGCGCTTTGGATTCGAGAACGAACAGTTCCCTCGGCCATCGAAGTGTGTAGTCCGGTCCCGGATGACTGGTATCGAGCACAGGTACACACGCTATCGGGTGAGGGTCGATTTCGAAAACGAACAACAGCATCCTTATTCACCGACGCGATCGTCTCCACTGTTTGCAACTTGTCATCGGTTTGCGCGGGGTCTCCATCGGGGCGATTCCACCACAGCGTGCACGGAACTGTCAGTGGTCCTAAGTCGCTAGCGGAGTTCCGTTTTCCAGGTCACCGCGCACTACGTGAGGCCCGGAACGTCGTACCGCCGAAAGAGTGCTTCGAAGAAGTCCTGGACCAACTTTCGCGACTGCGCGTCGTTTCGCAGCTCAGTGGCACCGAACCGGAAGACCTCGTACCCACGCAGCTTCAGCTCGCGATCGGCGCACACGTTCTTCGCGTACTGCCGCGGGTCGGGTTTCCCATCGGTTGCATAGTGATGCTGCCCATCGACTTCGAGGACGATCCGCGTGCTCCCCGGCATGAGCAACAGAAAGTCCATACGGAGTCTCGGCAGAGCATTCACGCCGCGGTGCCGGATCGTTTTGGGGTCCCAGTGCAGCCATACTTCGGGCAGGAGCGCGGGAAGGTCTTGGACGAAGTCTTTGAAGATGTGGTGGTACTGGTCGAACAGAAAGGCCTGTGGCGGGGAAGTCTTGGGGAGACTGGACCGAAGACGTTTGTACAGCGTCGATTTCGCTAGTTCGTCGTCATCCAAACCTTCCGTTTCTTTCCACCAGGCCTGCAAATCACGCCAACAGATACCGTCCGGGCCAATGGAGCGGTCGTAGACAAGGGCTCTGGTGTCGGCATCCTCGTGATCGACGATCTCGATGTCGTTGTCGACAGCGTCGACGAAACGGATGTCCGGCCGCACCGGTGAGGCGAAGACGAGGTTCTTCGGCCGCCTGTTGCGCGCTACCGATGTGGCAACAACTTCGAACACCGGGTAGCCGCCATCTGCACCGGTCTCGATCAGTGCGAGCCCCACCGCATGTAGGTGCGGATTCACTGTGTCGACGAGACGTCGCTGGACCGCCTCGTCGAGGACGACGTCAGCTGACATCAGTCGTTCGAGGAACATCGCGAACCGCCGGTCACTCGCCTCGAACGCTCCGAGTTGCTCGAACAACTCTTCGGTGGACCAGTCCCCAGGATTGTGGATGACGTGCCGGTGGACGCGGTCTCGCAGGTTTCCCCGGTCATTGAAGAGGTCGCCGAACAGTCTGTCGTCGAGGATCCACAGTGCGTCCAGCATCGAGACGAGCCGCTCTCCACCTATGGCCACGTCCTCGATGTCGAGGCTTCGTGCGATGTCCCGCCGAGTTCGGCGCTCGATCTGTGGTGAATCTGCCAAGGCCCAGAGCGCATCCTGAACTGCATTGCGCGTTGCTGCAGCCATCCTCAGCTCACGTAGGACCGCCACGGCGACCTGAGGAAGGTCACTGTCGGGTAATGCAGTGAAGCTCGCACCGATGCGCTCGGCCTTCGTGCCTTCGCCGGGCGGCGTCGGCAGGCCGAGATGCTCGCACCCCGCCGCAAGTTTATCGCCGTTATGAAGGTCACGAAGGCTCGCGATCACGGGTTCGAGTTGGTCACGTAAGACCGCTAAATCGTTGTCGCGCTCCTGACTTCTGGACGTCGCACTCAACGGTTACCGCCGCCCGGAACTGCGACGGCATGGCACGCCCTACACCTCGGCGATTGTCTACGGGGTCGCGATTCGCGCCACGCGCTGCGATCCGTTGTCTTCATGCGCGAAGTCCATCAACAGTTTTCATGGTTTCGACTGCGACAGTGGTGACACGCTTGATCAACTCGACAATGTAGGTCGGGTCGTCATGCTCGTCGCACCAGCCGTTGGGATCGCTGACGATCCCGGATGCCTTGTCGGTCTTGACTTGGTAGCGCTCGATGATCCACGCCAACGCCGAACGCGAGCCGAGCATGAAGCGTTCAGCTTCCTCCGGAATACCTGTGATGGTGACCTTCGGGTTGTAGACGATGGTAGTGCGGTCGTCGACGTTCTTACCCGTATCCGGGTCTTTCCGCTTGCCCCACTTCATCTTCGAAATCCGCAGCGTCTCACGGTCGTCCAGGTTCGCGCCGGTCTTGAGCTGCACGTCGAGGTCGTACGGCGCGACGGACTCGTAGTTGACGTGCAGTTCGGACAGCCGGCGACCGGCCGCGGCGAACTGCTCGAAACGTTCCCGGCTGTCCGGGGTCGGGATGTGCGGGAGCATCTTCTTCAAGTCCGCCGAGTAGGTCTCGCGGTAGGCGGGATCGTGCAGCAGTCCGTAGACGTAGTAGAAGATGTCGTCCTTGGTCACCTGATCGCCGACCGCGCCGACATAGAGGGCTAGGACGCCGTCGGTGATGTTGTCGACCCGGCGGTAGCCGTGCTCGTCGACCTCGGTGGTGTCGGTGGAAGCGAAATCTAGCTCACCATCAGCCGATTCGGGCTTGACGTAGGTCCATCGGGAGAAGAACTGACCACTTCCCGAGCCCCAGAAGGACAAATCGGGAATCTCGTCGGTCATCAACGCTGAGAACAGTTTGTCCGAGCCTGTACCGACCACGTAGAAGCCGATGTTTGTGTGGTGCGGTGTGGGGAACATCGACGGGATTTGGTAGATGATGTCGTTGACCTTGCGGTCAAGGTAGGCACGCTGCTTACAGAACGGCCGATAGCTGCCGATACGCATCCCATCCTCGTCGGCGGTCAGCGGGGCGTATCGTGCCGCGCTATTGATCAGGTTCCGGCTCCATTTCAGCTTCGTGCCGTCAGCCAGGTCTGGTCTCTGATCAAGGAACTTGCTCATCGCGACACCGGTTCGTGCCATTTCCCCCTTACTTACGAGCGTTTCGAAAGTCGTCGCGGCAAGATTGACGTTCTCGAGAAGTCGGTCGATGTTGGAGGTCAGCGCATCACCTGCGAAGTTATAGCACCAGGCGTCTTTCGCGGAGTTGAGTCCCATTGAGAACTGAGCGAACACTGCCGTACTCGCGGTCCCCTTCTTGTCTCCGATGGCCGGCCAGGTCGTGAACGTGTCGTCACGCTGATTTGCCCAGTCTCCGTGACTGTTTGGGGTGATCGCCTGCCACTCGACGGTATTGAGGTGCCCTTCGGAGACAATCCAGAGTTTGTCTTCGCGGGTGAGGTAGTCGCCGATGTCGCGGTAGTGGATCTCGCACAGACCGTGATGCGCCGGGTTTTTGATGCCGATGAAGATGGCGACGGTGTTGCGGCTACCGGAGCCGAAAACTTTTCCGCCTTCCTTGCGAGACAGTTCACCGGCGGTGCGCTGGTTTCCGCGCAGGTTGTAGACGTAAATGTGTGCGTATTCCTCGGCCATGCTCAGTCGGATTCCGTCGGCGGTGTTGCCGTCCACCCAACCGCCGTTGGAAACGAATGCGACCACACCGGAGTCACCGATGCGGTCCGTCGCCCAACGGAACGCGCGCAGGTAGGAGTCGTAGAGGCTGTTCTTGTTCGTCGCGGTCGAGAGCTTCGCGTAGGTGTCGGCGATGCGGCCGTCCAACGTCGGGTAACCGACGTTCGCATTCAGATCGTTCGCGCTGGTCTGCCCCACCGAATACGGCGGGTTGCCGATGACGACGTTGATGCGGGTGTCGTTCTGGCGGATGATCCGAGCATTGTTCTGCGGGAACATCTCCGCGTCGAGGCTGTCACCGCTTTCGGTGATCTGAAAGGTATCAGCGAGGACGATGCCCTCGAACGGAACGTACGCCGCGTCTCCGCCCTGATCCACCAGTGCGTGATAGGTGGTTTCGATATTCACCGCGGCGACGTAGTAGGCGAGCAGCGTGATCTCGTTGGCGTGCAACTCATTCGCATACTTGCGGGCCAAATCGGTCGGGTTGATGAGCCCGGATTGCAGCAGCCTGGTCATGAACGTTCCAGTTCCGGTAAATGGATCGAGAACATGCACGTCTTCGTCGGTGAGGCCACGTCCGAACGAATCCCGCAGTGCCGCATCGGCGGCGCGGAGGATGAAGTCGACGATCTCCACCGGGGTGTAGACGATACCGAGGGCGTCGGACTGCTTCTTGAAGCCGATCTTGAAGAACCGTTCATACAGTTCCGCGATGACTTTCTGTTTGCCTTCGGCGCTCGTCACCTCGGTAGCCCGGACTCGCACGGAGGCGTAGAAGGCGTCGAGGCTGGCGGTTTCCGCTTCCAGACCGCTGTCGTCGAGGGTGTCGACCATCGACTGCATCACCCGCGAAACCGGATTGTGGGATGCGAAGTCGTGCTCGGCAAACAAGGCGTCGAACACGGGCTTGGTGATCAGATGCTGCGAAAGCATGCTGATCGCGTCGTCGCGGCTGATCGAATCGTTGAGGTTGTCGCGCAAACCGGTGAGGAACCGCTCGAACTCTTCCGCCACTGCGGTGTTGGCGCCGGCGAGGAGGGCGTTGATGCGGGTGATCTGCGCGGCGGCGATGTCGGAGACGTCACCGGCCCAGTCTTCCCAGTAGGCGCGGGTGCCGACCTTGTCGACGATCTTCGCGTAGATCGCTTCCTGCCATTCGGAGAGGGAGAACAACGCCATCTGCGTCGCCATCCCACCACCGTCGCCGGTGTTGGTGCCGTCGGCGACACCCTGCGCAGAATCGTTGCCGGAACCCGTTCCATCGACACCATTACCGCTGCTACCGCTACTGCTGTTGCCGTTGTTGTCGAAGCTCTCGCCCACCTCGACGAGTGGTCCGATGTGCCCACCGAGGAGGCGGTCGTTGCCCTTGCCGTCCTTCTTGTTGGTGGTGGCGTTGAGGGCGATGGAGTTGACCATCGCGTTGAACCGATCATCATGGGCGCGAAGCGCGTTGAGGACCTGCCACACCACTTTGAACCGGGTGTTGTTCGACAACGCCTCCGACGGGCTGACTCCGGCCGGCACCGCGACCGGCAGAATGATGTAGCCGTAGTCCTTGCCGTCGGATTTGCGCATCACCCGGCCCACGGATTGCACCACGTCGACCACCGAGTTGCGGGGGTTGAGGAACATCACCGCATCCAACGCCGGAACATCCACGCCTTCGGAGAGGCAGCGGGCGTTGGTCAGGATCCGGGCTTCCCCCTCAGGGATCGGTGCCTTGAGCCAGGAGAGTTGTTCGTTGCGCTGCAGCGCGTTGAACGTGCCGTCCACATGGCGCACCGAACACGTCAAGTCCAGGTTGGTGGAATCGACCGTGCCGCCGTCGTTTTCGCTGTTCTCGAGCAGGTCACGGTAGGCATCGACGACCGTCGGGAATACTTCGGCGACCTGCTTGGAGGCGGCGATGTCCTTGGCGAACGCGACCGCGCGGCGCATCGGCGCCTCCCCCGGTGCGAAGCCTGTTCCTTCGGGGGTTTCACCGGCGCGCTTGGCCAGCGCGTTCCAGCAGCCGATGATCTTCGACGCATCATCGAGACGCAGTTCGCTGTGCACGCCGGCAAGCTGATCTTGCAGTGGCGCGGCCATCAACGATTCGTCGACGGTCAACACGATCACCTTGTAATCGGTGAGCAGACCCCGCTCGACAGCCGCACCGAACGAAAGCCGGTGAAACTCCGGACCGTAGACGGTTTCGTCGTCCATCGACGTCAACTCGGCCGAATGCTCTTCGGCCTTGTCCTTGACCGTCTCGTCGAAGATCCGCGGCGTCGCCGTCATGTACAGCCGGCGGGTGGCCTTGAGGAACTCGGCATCGTGGACGCGGACGAAGTTCGAATCGTCCTCCCCGAACAAGGTGACGCCGGTGGTGCGGTGCGCTTCGTCGCAGATCACCAGGTCGAACGGATCCACCCCCAGCTCTTGCGCTTTCGCGACGGCGGGCAGGGATTGGTAGGTGGTGAACACCACCGTCAAACCTTTGGCGCGTTTACGGTGCGCCATCTCCGCCGCCAGCTTCGCCGGATCGGTGGTGACCGGGATCGCGACGTCGTGGATGTTGAAGTCTTCGGCGGAGCGGGAGACCTTGGTGTCCGAGCAGACCGCGAACGCCCGCAGATCCAACTGTGTTTGCGCGGTCCACTCCCGCAGGGTTTGTGAGAGCAGGGAGATCGACGGCACCGCGAACAGGATGCGGGCGTTGCCGCCGTTCTCCAATGCTGCACGTTCCGCGATCTTGAGCGCTGTAAAAGTCTTTCCGGTACCGCACGCCATGATCAGCTTGCCGCGGTCGCTCCCCTTCTCGAACCCGGCGAAGACATCGTCGATCGCGGTCTGCTGATGCAGCTTCGGCTCGT
Organism: Rhodococcus sp. T9N; assembly: GCF_024436645.1. NCBI lineage: Bacteria > Bacillati > Actinomycetota > Actinomycetes > Mycobacteriales > Nocardiaceae > Rhodococcus > Rhodococcus sp. T9N. The sequence goes on from NZ_JAMSKS010000081.1 coordinate 13,625, forward strand.
GACGTTTCGCCTCCGACAGGTTGACCTGCAGCTCCCCTTGGGGCCAGGCGATGTCCCAGTCGATCGGGGATTCGGCGATCTCGGCCATCCCGATCCGCTGCACCGGGATCGACTGTCCCTCCAGAGCCTCTTCGGCGTTCTTCCCCCACCGATCGGTCGTCGAGATGATCACCCGATTGGAAAACGGAGCCTTACCCGATGCGGTGAAGAAAGAGTCGATATCGCCCTTGGAGAGGGTTCTGGTGGGTTCGTAGAACTTGCACTGGATAGCGGTGTACTCGCCGGTGTCGCGTTCGCGGGCTACGAGGTCGATGCCGGTGTCCGGCTTACCCTTACGGCCAGGCCAGTCGATCCAGCGCCACACCTTCTCGTACTGTTGCGAAAGCAGCGGATCGAGCTCGAAGTACCGGACCATCAACTGCTCGAACTTCGTGCCCCGCTCCGAATTCGACGGAGCCTCACGGAACGCCTCGATGACCTCGTGCACTGAACCCATGACAAATCCGACCTCTCGCGACAACTACCGTGCTCAGCCCACAATCTTGCCTGCACGCGGGACCCGTTCATGCACCGGGCGCACGTCAGTGATCGGTTAGGCATCGGTGTCGACATGCACTCCGACGTGCACACCGACCTTGCTACCCAGATTGACCAAGGCATCGAGCGAGAACTTACTCAACTTGCCGCGATAAAGATCCGACAGCCGCTGGGTGACACCGAGATTCTGGGCAGCAACAACCTGCGACCACCCGAACCGGTCGATCTACCCTCAGACCGCGTCAGTGCTGCGCCTTCTGATCCGTAGCTCAGGGGGCCACGCGAATCTTCCGGCGTTCGGCATCGAGCATCCGACCAACTCGGCGACGCTCTCGCGAACGCTTCTACCCCGTAAGAGATAAATGCTGTGTGGCCCAACGAAACAACAGGACGCGGTCTAGTCTGCGAGGCATGCACCTGGTCCCGACCCCTGACGACGACTACGACGACACCTTCGATCCGGATGCTCCGACGTTGACACCACGCCAGTGTCACATCGTTTCGCGGGTAGCGTCGGAGTTGGCGGATGCAGTGCTCGCCGACGTTCACATGCTCGGCGATCTCGCGGTCCAACCAGGTTCCGGATGCATGGTGCTCGCGGAGCTTCCGGAATGCACCTGGACCCAGGATGCGACGTGGCGACAAACAATGGCCAGGGCGTTCGACGATCTTTCCGCCGATGCAGCTGCGGAGCTCGATCCCGAACCTCGCTGTACCGGTGAGGAAATGGCGCTCCATCTGATCATCGGAGCTGCCCGCACAGCCATGCCAGCAGACCGGTTCATCGACGACATCGCGGATCTTCCTCCATACAAGGACGACGACGACTGGGACGGCCCACTCGACTACCTCTTCCAGGACCACGACGTGCTGACACTGTTCTGGCCGGAACCCATCTCGGACGGAGTCAACCTCGACCCCGCAGACTGGTTCACACCGTTCGAACCGGAACTCGCACGCGACCAACCACACGGCTTCCGCACATAGCCACCTCACGAGGCGTCATATGCTCGCTTCCTGATGTTCAACGACCCGGCCGAACGCCGGTGGCGTCGCCGAAACGCGCCGCGGAACCAACTCCGAGGACGTCGCCATACGACTCGTCGCCAACATCGGCACGGGCTGACAGACAACGAAACGCTCGGCGCGGCCAGAACATCCTGAACCCGGACTTCTTCAACGGGTTAATCACCTTCTGGGGGTATGCGGCGGGAACCCTCAAATAGCTACCTTGAACAGGGACGATGACACGTCCCCCTCATCGCCGGCCGCACGCACACTTGACCCTCAGTCAGATCGCCATCGAGCAGTCGCAAGATCGGGCGGACCCGCTGCCCCGCTCTCACTCCGGTCTAACGGATCCGGGTTTCGTTGCGTTCGTCGAGGACCCGATCCACAACCGCCGTCGAGACCGAAAAGTCCTGCCCTTCCACCGAGCGTAGGTATCGGCAGACATCAGACAGCATCGCCAATTCTTCGTCGACACGATCACTCATACGGGCAGTATGCAGCCCCGACGCCGTCAGTGTCCGGAGCGTGCGGCCCGCCAGATGGCGTGGTCGATTTCCCACGCAGTCACCACGCGACCCGTCTCCGTGGTCAGTGCCCGAGCGATGTTCCGTAGAAGCAGACGCGCAGAATCCGGTGTCGTCTCCGCGCCGTGGCGAGCAAGCCACCGCAACACCATCCGATCGGGTTTGACTGTGTCCTGGTCCCCGATCAGCATCCACAGATAGCCGCGGCGCACACCCGCACTGCCCTCACCGGGTACCTGTCGCAGCGCGGCTTCGACCGCGTCGAGCCGGACTGTGTCGGTCAGTAGTCGGCGGGCATCGTTGAGGGTGAGCACGCCGTGCTCGTGCAGCACCGTCGCATACCGGAGTGCCGCGTCGGCTTTGCGTATTCCGCCGCGGGTCGAGGTGTTCTGTCGGTTCTTCGTCGTGTCCAACAATGCTTCCACCGACGTGTAGCGGTCGAGGAACACGTCGAGCGGGACCGGATCTGCTGTCTCCGGCACCGACATCTGCACTGACGGCGACTGCACCTCGAAGTCCGCTGCGACCCGCTCGACCACCGGCACAACATGATTGTCGTAGTGAGCACCGATGCTGTAGACGGCGTCGAGCACGCAGAAGCTCACGCTCACCCACCGCCGCTCCCGGGGCTTGGGGTCCAGCTCGCGAACCGCGGCCACCAGCCGCGCCATCTCCTCGTCACTGTGCATGCGCCGTACCGTAACCGACCTGGCAGACACTCCCCTGCGACTAGACACCACAACCCACCCTCGGCAGACGCCGGCACCCATCCACCACAAAGAATGGGGACATGTCATCACCCCAGGTCAGAACGCCAAACGATGCGCCGAACGGCCGCCCAGGACCACCAGGCAGCACAGCCGACAGCTTCTCTACCCGCGACCGAGCCATGAACTCCGCATCGGCCGACCCGAGCAAACTCGGGTCCGAAACCTGAAAGCACAGGGGGCGGTGTCGTCACCGCTGGCGATAGTCCGACTACTGCCCGATACCGCCAAGAAATGTGCATTGACCATAGGAAACGACATGTCCCCTCCCCTATCACTGTGCCGGGTCTTCGGCGCCAAGCGAGAAGCTGCGGTCAGACTGGATTGAGAAGCTCCGGGGTGTTGTTGCGGGGCGAGTTGACCGCGGTTCCGACTTCGTAAGGTTCGAGGTGCGATTCAGGGACCGAATTCAGCAGCGCGTCAACGTCTTCGAGACTGGTCATTGCTCACCGAGCCGATTCGTCTCTGTCGCGGGATGGCTAGGCCTTACACAAAGCCGTCAATGCGGTTGTGCCGACGGGTTCTTCGGCAAGCATCGGAACGATCGCCGTTCGCTGACTGTATCGGCGTGTAATGCTGTCGATCTCGGTGATCTCACCCGCCGCACGCTGCTGCAGAAGCGGCGAGGTCGGTTCGGCAGCAGCGAGGGAATTGTTGACCACCCACGCCCAAGGCTCAATTCCCGCACGCTGCAGATCCGCTTGCAAACCAGCAGCTTCGAGCACCGGTGTGGTTTCCGCGAGGGTCACGAGCAGGACCTTCGTGGCCTGTGGGTCCTGAAGTCGCATCAACGGTGTCGTGAAGTTCGTGTTCTCCCCCATCTGGCGGGCGATCTCGCGGTGATACGAGCCGGTCGCATCGAGCAGCAACAGCGTGTGACCGGTCGGGGCCGTGTCCACGACGACAAATTTGCGGCTCGATTCGTGGATGACTCGCGAAAATGCTTGGAAGACCGCCACTTCCTCCGTGCACGGCGATCGGAGGTCTTCGGCGAGGTTGGCGCGGCCTCGTTCGTCGAGGTTCTTGCCCTTGGTGGTCAGGACGCGGTTGCGGTACTGCTCGGTGGCTTCCGCGGGGTCGATACGGGAGACCTGGAGGTTGTCGAGTTCTCCGCCGAGAGTGTCCGTGAGGTGCGCGGCGGGGTCGGTGGTGGTCAGATGCACCTGATGTCCACGGCCGGCGAGGGCGACAGCGATCGCGGCGGCGATGGTGGTCTTTCCCACTCCGCCTTTGCCCATGCACATGATGAGGCCGTGATCGTCTGTGTCGAGTTCGTCGATCAGGGCCGAGAGCGGAGCGCTGAGCGGCTGCGGGGCTGCAGCCGGCGGTGCAGCTACCGCGCCGGTGTCGGGGATGAAGAGGCCCTCGAGTGCGTCGATACCGACGATGTTGGCCGCTTTGAGTGGGACCTGATCGGTGGGCAGTTGCGCCAATTCGTCTGGCAGGGCGGCGATCGCAGCTTGCTCGCGTCGGTGGATCGCGGTCTCGAGTGGATCGGTGTCGTCGGCGGGTTCGGGGAGAACTCCGTTGATGACGACGTGTTGGTGGGTCAGTCCGATGTCGGCGAGTTCGCGGTGGGTGCGGGTGATTTCGGCGAGCGTCGAGCGCTGGGCACGTGAGACCAGGACGAGGCGGGTCCGCTGCGGATCGGCGAGCGCAGCGACGGCGTCGGCGTAGATGGCGCGCTGCTTGTCGAGCCCGGACAGCGGCCCCAGGCATGATGCGTCGCCTTTGCCGTCGTCGAGGAACTCGGTCCACGATCCGGGGAGTTGAAGCAGCCGGATGGTGTGCCCGGTCGGGGCGGTGTCGAAGAGGACGTGGTCGAAGGCGGCGGTGATGTCGTCTTGGCCGGAGAGCAGTCCGGTGAACTCGTTGAACGACGCGATTTCGGTGGTGCAGGACCCGGAGAGCTGCTCGGCGATCGCAGCGATGTCCTTGTCCGGGAGCAGCCCGCGCACGGGGCCGATGATGCGCTCACGATAGGCGGCGGCGGCTTGTTCCGGGTCGATCTCGAGTGCCGACAGTCCGGGCGCTGCGGGGATGTCGGTGATGGTGTTGCCGATGCTCACCCCGAACACCTGCCCGACGTTCGAGGCGGGATCGGTGCTCACGAGCAGCACTTTCTTCCCCGCACGGGCGAGGGTTATTGCACTCGCGCAGGCGATGGACGTTTTGCCGACACCTCCCTTGCCGGTGAAGAACAGGAATCGGGGCGCGTCGTTGAGGAACTTCATAGCGTTCGTGGGTGCTTTCAGCAGCAGGTGGTGGAGTCGGCGTCGTCGGTGGCGCAGCATGCCGAGGTGTCGGAGAGTCCGAGCATCATGATCCCGGCCGGCGCCTCTGCGGCGGCGGGTTCGGTGAGGCCGGCCCATTTCGCAAGTTGGCTGCGGGTGGGATATTTGCCGGTCAGCGCGGTGACTCCGTCGACGAGCGCCAACGGGAGCCCTTCCGAGCCGGACAGCTTGAGAAATGCGGCGACGGTGTCGTTTCCGGCGAAAGCGAGGGGGTCATTGGCGAGGTTGTGGCGCGTGATGGTGCCGCCGTTGCCCGCGACCCAGTCGAGGTCGGCGGTGAAGGTGATCAGTGCCTGGTCGACGTCGTCGCCGCAGACTCCGGTGTTGCAGCACAGGGCGGGTTCGAATACTTCGATGGTGCTCATGGCGATGTCCTCTAGTTGTTGGGTGTGGTCTAGCTCAGTTGACGGGGAGAGCAAAGACTTCGTCGTCGAGTGCTGCGATGGCGTCGCGGGCAGTGCGGCCGACACCGATGATGGTGGCCGATGCGGGTCCGGTCCAGTCGCCGTACCCGAGGAAAATCAATCCGGGTTCGCCGGCGACGTGCGCTCCGTCCATGTCGATGCGCCCGGTCTCGGCATCCCGTAATCCGAGGGACTGCAGATGCCGCAGTACCGGACGGAATCCGGTGCACCAGATGATCACGTCCACCGGTTCGACGTGATCGCCGAAGACCAGTCCGGTGGCGGTGAGTCGGTCGAACATCGGGTGCGCCACCATCACGCCGCGGTCGCGGGCGGCTTTGACCGGCGGCACCATCACGATGTCGCCGAGTCCGGCGATGCCACCGGAATCGGTTTCGCCAGCTGCGATTTCACGGGCATGTTCACGCGCGACGTCGAAAAGGACCCGGCCGTCGACGTCGTCGGGCAGGAATCGTGGTTCCCGCGTCGTCAACCAGAGTGTCTCGGCGACGGTGGAGACTTCGGCGACGATCTGCGCAGCAGAGTTTCCGCCGCCGACGACAGCAACCTTGCTACCGGCGAACGGTGCCGGCGATTTGTAGCTGGTGGTATGGATTTGGGTGCCGGTGAACTCGCGGATACCGGGGTAGATCGGCCAGAACGGTTGGCGCCACGTACCGGTGGTGTTAACGACAGCCCGCGCGAACCAGCTGCCGCGATCGGATTCGACGAGATACCCACCGCCGGACCGGGTTACCGAGGTGACTCGGACCGGGCGCTGCACCGGCAGGTCGTATCGGGTCTCGTAGGCGGTGAGGTACTCCGCGACATGTGAGGCGGGCGGGAAACCCGGGCTCCATGCCGGCATCGGCCAACCGGGCAGTGAGGAGTACCCGGCGGGTGAGAACAGGTGCAGTGAGTCCCAGTAGTGCTGCCACGATCCACCGGGCGATGTTTCGGCGTCGAGGATCACGAAGTCGCGCCCGGTGCGGCGCAGGTAGTACCCGGCTGCCATTCCGGCTTGACCACCTCCGATCACGACCACGTCGGTGGAGATCGGCATCTGTGAACTCACGAGTGTCCTTTCCTCATCCAGGATTTCGATTGTGCGGCTGCGCTGATCGAGGTGTCAGGGCGTGGTCAGACGATCGGCGAGTGCGTCGACGCGGGCGGCGATGTCGTCGCGGACCAGGCGCATTCGTTCGATTCCGTCGATGCCGCGTTCGGACGGCTCGTCGGTGTCCCAGTTCTCGAAGTCGGTGCCGGCGACGGAGTCGACCTTCGCTTCGTTGCCCAGGGTGACGACGAGGTCGACATCGCGCACGAGTTGCGGATCGATCAGCGTCGGAGTTTGTCCGGTGATGTCCACCCCGACTTCGAGGAGGGTTTCGGCGGACAGGGCGTTGACCGCGTCGCCGGGTTTGGTGCCGGCGGAGTACACGTCCACCTGGTCGCCGGCGGCTTTGCGCATGAGGCCGGCGGCCATCTGGGATTTTCCGCCGTTCTTGACGCACACGAACAGCACTGACGGTGTACTCATCGAAAATTCCTGTCTCTGGGTTCGATTGTCAGGGGGCGCCGACGACATCGACGGCATGGCCCGCTGCGTCGAGGGTGTTGGCGGTGATGTCGCCACGATCGGCAAGCCAGCGTTCGGCGTCGATCGCAGCGGAGCATCCGGTGCCGGCAGCGGTGATCGCCTGACGGTACGTGTGATCGACCAGGTCGCCGGCCGCGAAAACACCGTCGACGGAGGTGGCGGTGGAGCCCGGGGCGACGCGGACGTAGCCGGCGTCGTCGAGATCGACCTGGCCCTTGACGAGTTCACTGCGCGGATCGTGGCCGATGGCGACGAACATGCCCGTGATGTCGAGGGTGGACGTCTCGCCCGTAACGGTGTCACGGACCTTCAGTCCGGTGACGCTGTTCTCGCCCAGGACTTCGAGGGGTTCGGTGTTGACGAGGAATCGGATCTTCTCGTTCGCCTTGGCGCGCTCGAGCATGATGCGCGAGGCCCGGAACTCTTCGCGGCGGTGCACGAGGGTAACGCTGCGGGCGAAGCGGGTGAGGAAGGTTGCTTCTTCCATGGCGGAGTCACCGCCGCCGACCACGACGATGTCCTGGTCGCGGAAGAAGAAACCGTCGCAGGTGGCGCAGGCGCTGACGCCGCGGCCGAGGAGGCGTTCTTCACCGGGAATGCCCAGGTAGCGGGCTGCCGCGCCCATGGCGAGGATGATCGCGTGCGCGGCGTAGGTTTCGCCGTTCGCGACGACGGTCTTGATCGGCTTGCTCAGATCGATCTCCTCGACGTCCTCGGTGCGGATGTCGGTGTCGAAGCGCAGTGCCTGCTCGCGCATCTGTTCCATCAGATCGGGGCCCATGATTCCTTCGCGGAATCCGGGGAAGTTTTCGACTTCGGTGGTGGTCATGAGGGCGCCACCGAACTGGGTTCCCTCGAAGAGGAGGGGCGCGAGCTCAGCACGCGCGGTGTAGACACCAGCGGTGTAGCCGGCCGGTCCGGAACCGACAATGATGACGTCATGGACCGCGGACGGGATGGTCATAGTGTCTCTTTCACGGGATCGAATACGGGAAGCGTGGGCGGTCAGCGCGATACCGACGGGGCGGTGAGTTCGCTGATCAGGGCTTGTACGCGAGTCTTGATCTCGTCGCGGATCGGGCGAACCGCATCGATGCCTTTGCCGGCCGGATCGTCGAGGACCCAGTCGCGGTAGCTCTTGCCGGGGAAAATCGGGCAGGTGTCGCCGCAGCCCATCGTGATCACGACATCGGAGTCCTGCACGGCGTCGGTGGTGAGGATCTTCGGGGTCTGGGCGGAGATGTCGATTCCGAGTTCGGCCATCGCTTCGACTGCGGCGGAGTTGATGGTGTTCGCGGGGGCGGATCCGGCGGAGCGGACCTCGATGGCGTCGCCGGCGAGGTGGCTGAGGAATCCGGCGGCCATCTGCGATCGGCCGGCGTTGTGGACACAGACGAACAGGACGCTGGGCTTGCTGGTCATGAGGATGAAGGTTCCCTTCGAAGACGGAAGTAAGAGGTCGGTCAGACGGCGACGGGTGTGGTCAGTTCGGTGAGCAGCGCGATCACCCGTGCATCGAGGTCGTCGCGGATTGCCCGCACCACCTCGAGGGGTTGCCCGTCCGGATCGTCGAGAGCCCAGTCGAGGTACCTCTTCCCCGGGTAGACGACGCACGCATCACCGCAGCCCATCGAGACGACACAGTCCGCCGCGGCGACCACATCATCGGTGAGCGGTTTCGGGAACCCGTCGGCCAGATCGATCCCGATCTCGGCCATCGCCGCGGTGACGGCGGGGTTGATCTCGTGGACCGGCGCGGATCCGGCTGAGCGCACATGAACGCGGCCACGGGCGTGGTAATCGAGTAGTGCCGCCGCCATCTGCGACCGCCCCGCGTTGTGCACACACACGAACAGAACTTCGGGCACGTCCTTGGCGAGTGCTCCGCTGGACTGGGCCAAAGCGGTGAGGCGGTCGGCGGCGAACCGCGCCGCGAGCGAGGTGAGATGAGTGTGGATCTTCGCGGTCCGGCGCAGCGCCGTGTAGGACTCGAAGACATAGCGTTCGACGGTTTGCGCGGAGAACACTCCGACGTACTTCGCCGCCAAGTCGTGCGCGGTGCGCGAGAGAACGGCCTGCGGTGAGAGGAGATCGGGCTGGGCGCGGTGCTCGTTCATCATGACTCCCGAAGAGTTGTAGGTGACTTACGTAGCGGTGGGTGCGGGTGAAACCTCTTTGACGGCAAAGCGTTTGCGTAGAGCAAGGGAGACATAGACCAGCCCGACGAGCACCGGTACCTCGATCAGCGGGCCGACAACACCGGCAAGAGCTTGCCCCGAGGTGGCGCCGTAGGTGGCGATGGCTACGGCGATCGCGAGTTCGAAGTTGTTGCCCGCTGCGGTGAACGCCAGGGTCGTCGTGCGTTCATAGCCCAATCCGATTGCGGCGCCGAGGATGTAGCCTCCGCCCCACATGAGCGCGAAGTACGCCAGCAGCGGCAACGCGATCCGGACGACATCCCAGGGCTGGGAGGTGATCTGTTCGCCCTGCATCGAGAAGAGCACGACGATGGTGAACAGCAGACCGTAGAGCGCCCAGGGGCTGATCTTGGGGATGAACTTGGTGTCATACCAGTCGCGGCCTTTGGCGCGTTCACCGAAGAAGCGGGACAGAAAACCTGCCAGCAGCGGGATACCGAGAAAGATCAGGACCGATTTCGCAATCTGCCAGGGCGAGGTGTCGATGGTGGTCTGTTCGAGGCCGAGCCACCCGGGCAGGACCGAGAGGTAGAACCAACCGAGCACGGCGAACATGATCACCTGGAACACCGAGTTGATGGCGACCAGCACCGCGGCGGCTTCGCGGTCTCCGCACGCCAGGTCGTTCCAGATGATCACCATCGCGATGCAGCGAGCGATACCGACGATGATCAAACCGGTTCGGTATTCCGGCAGGTCGGGCAGAAACAGCCAGGCGAGGGCGAACATCAGCGCCGGGCCGAGAACCCAGTTCAGGAACAGGGAGCCGGCGAGGAGTTTCTTGTCCCCGGTGACTGTGTCGAGGCGGTCGTAGCGGACCTTCGCCAACACCGGGTACATCATGATCAGCAGGCCGAGGGCGATCGGCAGGGAGATGCCGTCGATCTGCACCTTCTCCAGGGCAGTGTTCACACCGGGGATCCAGCGTCCAACCAACAGGCCGACGACCATGGCCACGCCGATCCAGACCGCAAGATAGCGGTCGAGGGTGGAGAGTTTTCCGACGACTTCGGGGTGTTCGGTGGTGGCAGCGGTGTTGCTCATGCGGTGACCTCTGCGCACGCGTCCGCGACACTCACGCTCGTACCTTCGACCAGGAGCACGGCGGAAAGCTGTTGCAGCGCAGCCGGAATAACCCAGTAGTACACCCAGGTCCCGCGGCGTTCACAGTCGAGCAGCCCGGCCTGTCGCAGCACCTTGAGGTGATGCGAGATAGTCGGCTGAGACAGGTCGAACGTATCCGAGATGTCGCAGACGCAGGCTTCACCACCCTCGTGACTTGCCACCAAGCTCAGCAGGCGCAAGCGGACGGGATCGCCGAGGGCTTTGAACATCCGCGCCAGGTCGCCGGCCCAATCCTCGGTCAACGGTTCACGGACGAGCGGCGAGCAGCAAGCGCCGGCCTCCGCCCCATCTTGATTCGACATGCTTCGATATTGACAGATATCGAAATAACGCGCAACCAACCTCAGATGAATTTCCGCCGACGAGAGACGACTTGACTCCGTAGCCGGGTACCGGGTTCACAATGGCGACATGCGTAGCAGTGAACTGGCCACCCTCGCCGGGGTGAACGTACAGACGTTGCGGTACTACGAACGGCGCGGACTCCTGCAGCACCCGCCGCGATCCACCTCGGGATACCGCTCATATCCGGACGAAACTGTCGAAATTGTCCGGTTCGTCAAACGCGCCCAAGAACACGGCTTCAGCCTCGACGAAATCAACGAACTTCTCCATCTCGCCGGCGGCGGACCGGACGATTGCGACACCGCTCGGCGACTGGCGCAGACGAAGATCACCGAGTTCGGCGAAAAGATCCGAGATCTGCAACGCATGCGGGCCTCGCTGACCGAGTTCGCGTCCACCTGCGCGCGACCGCGAGCGGACCGGCACTGCCCCATGCTCCAGACACTGCACACCGACAAAGGACGACCATGATGCATCTCGAAATTCTGCAGGTCCCGGACTGCCCTAACGTGCCGCTCCTCGAACAACGAATCGAGCACGCTCTTTCAGGCGTGCCGATCGAATGGGAACTGCGCCACGTGATCATCGAAGATCCTCGATCAGCGGAACTTGCGGGCATGGCGGGATCTCCGACGTTGCTCGTTGACGGCCACGACCCCTTTGCCGAACCGGATCAGGTGCCAAGCGTGTCCTGCAGGCTCTACCGCGACGCCGTGGGCGCGGTCGGTGGCGCTCCCACTGTGACTGCCCTGAGGAATGCATTCGAACGGGATTCACCCACTGCCGCTACTTCCGTACCTGACTGATCAATACACCGACAACACCACTACAACCGCTTCGCGCACCTCATCACGTTGCAGAGCGCCGAACCTGCTGAAATAGGAAGGGATGCATGGCCGCAATCAATTTCACGATTCGGCAACACCTTCCTGAGACTCGGATTCCAGGATCCAGCACACACCGACATCGTCGGCTTCCGACGGAATCTCACCTTCCGCTCGACTCAGCAAAGCAACAAGGTTTGTTTCGAGCGTGGCAAGTTCGCGGATCTTGCCACGAACCTGGGAAAGATGCTCCGAGAGCATCTCCACGACCTGTTCACAAGGAGCCGCCCCGCGGTCATGGGTGGTGAGGATCTCGCGGATCTCTCGCAAGGTGAAACCTGCAGACTGGGCGCTGCGGACGAACCGCAAACGCGCAAGAGATTCCGGACCGTAGTCCCGGTAGCCGTTGGACTTTCGGACCGGGACGGGAATCACCCCACTGTCCTCGTAGAAACGCAGCGTTTTCGGGGCAACGCCACTTCGAGCGGCCAGTTCACCAATTTTCACGAGATCCTTGACCTTCCATCGCACTGGAATGTCCATTATGGATGACGTTCGGGAACCGCAGGTGACTCGGACCGTTCGTCGCCGCGCTGGCGATGAACACTCAGAAGGAGGTGAATGAAATGAATCCACTGGAGATGTTGTGCGACTGGCTGTGTCGAGCGATGGGTCCTTGCTGTCCCCCCATGTGATGCCGTGGCGAGCAACTCGCAAACTACAGATGTCACTTCGCCATTCCTGGTGAGGTACGTCGGCCGGCCACCGTTCGGCTGACGTACCGCATCTACTTCAAGTCCAGTGCGTCCACCCTTCCTGGAATCGTCCAATATTGCTATCATCGTCGTATGACGATGAATAACGAGCCTGGATGCCTCGCCGCAACCGGCAGCGGGTCGAGCCTGGATGCGGCAGTGGCACTGTTCCACAGTCTCTCGGACGGCACCCGGTTGTCGATCGTGCGCCGTCTCGCCGAAGGAGAGGCGCGGGTTGCGGATTTGATCGGTGAACTCGGCCTCGCCCAGTCGACGGTGTCCGCACATGTTGCATGCCTACGTGATTGCGGTTTGGTCGACGGCAGACCGGAAGGTCGGCAGGTGTTCTACTCGCTGGCCCGGCCGGAATTGATGGACCTACTCGCCTCGGCGGAGACGCTGCTTGCCGCGACGGGGAACGCGGTTGCCTTGTGCCCGAATTACGGCACCGCCATCGGAGATAGCCGTGAGTGACGCATGCGGTTGCGGTCACGACGAACCCCGCGTCGAAGGCGAGGAAGAACACGGGCCCGAAAAGTGGTGGCAGGTTACCGAGATCCGGGCGGCTGCAGCTGCGGGCGTGCTGCTGATCGCGGCGCTGATAGTGGGCCTGGCCGGTGGGCCGGATGCTCTCGGGCTCGGTCTCGAGGTGGGCGCCCTGCTCATTTCCGGTTACACGTTCGTCCCGTCCACTCTCGCACGCCTGGTCAAGGGCAAGATCGGGGTCGGCACCCTGATGACGATCGCGGCTGTCGGCGCGGTACTGCTCGGTGAGGTGGGCGAAGCGGCCATGCTCGCGTTCTTGTTCGCGATCAGCGAGGGACTCGAAGAGTATGCGGTCACCCGCACTCGCCGGGGCCTGCGGGCCTTGCTGTCTCTGGTGCCGGCCACCGCGACAGTTCTCCGCGGCGGCCGCGAGGAAACCGTTCCGCCCTCCGAACTCCAGCTCGGCGAGCTCATGGTCGTCAAGCCTGGGGAACGGATCGCCACCGACGGGGTCATCCGCACCGGACGCACCGCTCTGGACACCTCCGCGATTACCGGTGAATCGGTGCCCGTCGAAGCCGGTCCCGGCAACGAGGTGTTCGCAGGATCGATCAACGGCACCGGCGTCCTCGAAGTCGAGGTCACCGCAGATGCGCAGGACAATTCGCTGGCCAAAATCGTGCGGATCGTCGAGGCCGAGCAGTCCCGCAAGGGCGAGGCGCAACGCCTCGCCGACAAGATCGCCAAACCGCTGGTTCCAGGTGTGATGATCGTCGCCGCAGTTATCGCCGCGGTCGGCAGTGTGCTCGGCGATCCGCTGGTGTGGATCGAACGCGCCCTGGTGGTGCTGGTCGCCGCCTCCCCGTGTGCGCTGGCCATCGCGATCCCTGTCACCGTTGTCGCCGCGATCGGTGCGGCGTCCAAGCTCGGTGTCCTGGTCAAGGGCGGCGGTGCACTCGAGGCCCTCGGCCGGATCCGCACCGTTGCGTTGGACAAGACCGGCACCCTCACCCGCAACCAGCCTGCCGTGATCGATGTGGCCACGGCGGACGGCGCCAGCCGCGAGGACGTTCTCGCGGTGGCCGCAGCGTTGGAGGCGCGCAGCGAGCACCCTCTCGCTCGCGCGATTCTCGCCGCCGTCGACGACTACGCACCCGCCGACGACGTGGACGCGGTCACAGGGGCGGGCCTGACCGGGGCCATCGACGGCATACCTGTGCGCCTCGGTCGACCGGGCTGGATCGACCCGGGTCCGCTGGCAGGGGATATCGAGCGGATGCAGCATGCCGGCGCCACTGCGGTGCTGATCGAGCGCGCCGGAACGGTCATCGGGGCGGTCGCCGTCCGTGACGAGCTCCGACCGGAAGCACGTGAGGTGGTTGCCGGGCTACGACGCGGCGGGTACACCGTCGCGATGCTCACCGGCGACAACGAACGCACCGCCCAGGCGCTGGCCGCCGACGTCGGGATCGACGACGTGCACGCCGACCTGCGCCCGGAGGACAAGGCACGGATCGTGGAAACCTTGCGTGCGAGCCGCCCGACGGCAATGGTCGGGGACGGTGTCAACGACGCCCCCGCCCTGGCCACCGCCGACTTGGGCATTGCCATGGGCGCGATGGGTTCCGACGTGGCCATCGAGACCGCCGATGTTGCTCTGATGGGTGAGGACCTGCGGCACCTGCCGCAGGCGTTGGCGCACGCGCGCCGCTCCCGGACCATCATGTTGCAGAACGTCGGACTGTCGCTGGCGATCATCACCGTTCTGATGCCGTTGGCCTTGTTCGGGGTTCTCGGCCTGGCCGCCGTGGTCCTGGTGCACGAGGTCGCTGAGATCGTGGTCATCGCCAACGGTGTCCGGGCCGGCCGCGCGCAAGCCTTCCCCACCGGATCGGTACCCGCACCGGCGGGGAAGGTCGAGGCCCGCACGTGAGCGAATTAGCGGCTCGATCAATCCGCACAGGTAGCACGCGGCGGGTGATTCTCGTGGTCGTCGGTCTCGCTCTCATCGCGATCGCACTGTCGGCCGAACCCGTTGCGCGCCGTACCCTTTCCGGTGCACGCACCGTCGATATGGGATTGCTGCAACTGAAGTTGGCGTACAACAGCGGTGTCGCGTTCAGCATCGGCCAACAGCTTCCGGCCTGGATCATCCTCGCGGTCACCGCCGCCATCACTCTCGGCGTCGGAATTTACGCCTGGCGCACCGTCCCCACCGCTTCACTGGTGGGGACGGTGGGTTGGTCGGCGATCCTCGCCGGAGCTGCCGCCAACGTGATCGATCGTGCCGTCGACGGAAAGGTCACCGACTATTTCCACACCGGCTGGTGGCCCACCTTCAACCTCGCCGACACCTACATCACCTGCGGCGTCGTGCTGCTCGTCGCATCACTGATCTTTGAGTCCACCCACGACCCGGCCGATCCCCCGCCCGCACAGGAGAGTTCGAAATGACAGCAATACCCGAGATCAGGCCGCGCCGCGGCAGCCGCCGGATGCGAGGATGATCGGCACCATCGCCGCGGCGGTAGCGATGTTCGCCGGCACCAACATCGACGACATCGTCGTACTGACCGTCCTGTTCGTCGCCTCCGCCAGTCAAGGACGGCCGCGGGCATGGCAGATCGTTGCCGGCCAGTACCTCGGCCTGATCACCCTCGTCGCGATCAGTGTGGTCGCCGCCCTCGGGTTGGTGATCGTGCCCGAGGACTGGGTTGGACTACTCGGGTTACTTCCCCTGTCGCTAGGAATCTGGGGACTGATCCAGGGCTTACGCAGCGACGGAGACGGTGAACCCGTAGTCCTCGCGGCCGGGACGATCAGCGTCGCCGCCATCACCATCGCCAACGGCGCCGACAACATCGCCGTCTACACCCCGGTCTTCCGCACTCTCGGTGCGCCCCAGACCATCGTTACCATCGCCGTGTTCCTGATCTGTGTCGGACTCTGGTGCGCCGCCGGCAGAATGCTCGGCACCCACAAGAAGGTCATCGACACCCTCGAGCGCGTCGAGCACTGGCTCGTGCCCACAGTCTTCATCGGGCTGGGCGTCATCATCCTGCTCGAATCCGGTGTGATCGGCCGCCTGATCGCCGCCGCGGCATGACCGACACTGCTGGCACGGTGGCACCTTGATCCGTCCCGGCTCCTCGCGGTCGCCGGGGCACTCGGATGTCTGCGACTCCGCGCACCGCATCCCGGCCGGAGCCGTGCATGGCGCGTCACAACGGTCCGGCCACCGAAGCAAAGGCGAGCGGAAGATCCAGTGCGAATTGGCAGAACGACAAACTCGGACGGCGCCCGAATGATCGTTGGACCAGCGGTGGCCGCCTTCTCGGACGTCGGCACGGGCAGGGGTTGGGCTTCCTGCCCTCTGTCGGAATTATCCGATGGCCGTTTGCTGAAATCGGGGAGATCAGCCCCGTGAACCACTCGCATCGTGCGGCTTGCGCAGCGGCGGCGCATTCGTCAGGCGGGCGATGTGTGGAGACCGAGCTGCACGGCATGCTCGTAGTCATCGTCGATGAGGACCACTGTGCGGTGTTCGCGGTCGAGAAGTGAAGCGGCGATCGATGCGCGGTAACCGGATGCGCAGTGCACCCACACTTCGGCCGCGGAAACTTCCTCGAGTCGGTGTGGTAGCTCGTGGAGGGGGATGTTCACGGCACCAGGAAGGTGGCTGTCCGCGTACTCGGACTGTTGACGCGCATCGAGGACGCTTATCTCACGTTCGCCGGTGGCCGCCGCGAGTCCGGCGAAGTCGGATACATCGTAGGAGCGGACCTTTCCGTCGCCGACGAGCGAGTGAATCTCACCGACGGCGGATCCGGAGGGACTGTCGATGCCGATCCGAGCCAGCTCGCGGGTCGCCTCGGCGATCTGGTCGGTTGTTTCACCGATCAGCGTCAACGGCACGCCCCACTGATAAAGCCATCCGAGATAGGTGACGAAGCTGGTCGACAGTTCGAACCCGAGAGAGCCATCGACGTGGCCGGCGGCGAAAGCGGTGCGTGCTCGTAGGTCAACGACCCATTGCCCGGCGTCGATGCGGCGACGTAGTTCGTCTGGATCGACGGGCTCGGGCATGGACAGGTCGATCGGGGCCGGCCCTTTGGTGTTGATGACGCCCATATGGGCGTAGTACGCGGGATATGCAGACAGGCCCGCGATCAGCTCGTCGACATAGGTGTGTTCGTCCTGAGTCAGTGCGGGGTTGGACTGCTGCTGTTCACCGATGGTGGATGAGTCCCCGCTGGTCGGAGTTGCGGCACAGAAGCTACCGAACCCATGTGTGGGGTAGACCTCCACCTCAGCGGCCAGTTCGGCCGCGATGCGGCGGACCGAATGGTACTGCGCGTGGGTCAGTTCATCAGTGTGCTCGGAGCCGAGCAGGTCAGTACGCCCGGTGGACCCGTAGAGCATGGAGCCGCCGGTGAAGATTGCGATCGGCTCGCCGCGCCGGTGCAGAACGTAACTGACGTGGTGATGAGTATGCCCTGGGGTGTGCATGACCTCGAACGTCGTCGATCCCGCGTCGACGACATCGCCGTCGACGACTGCTCGGCGCTCGTATTCGACCGGATCGCCGTCCGGGACGACGTATTCGGCACCCGTGGCGCGCGCAAGTTCCAGGCCGCCAGTGACGTAGTCGTTGTGGATGTGAGTTTCCAGCACGTGGGTGATGACAGCGTTCTTTTCTGCTGCCAGCGCCCGGACGCGGTCGATGTCGCGTTGTGGATCGATCACCACGGCGATACCGTCGTGGCTGATCAGATAGCTGCGGTCGCCGAGGCTGGAAGTTTCAATGATGGCGATGTCCGGGTCGGTCGTGCTCATGGGGAGCTCCTACATGTTGTCGGTCGGCCTCGTTCCTGATGTGAAGCGGGCGTTCAGGCCAGCGCCAGGAAGAGCTTTTCCAGTTCTGCTTCGGTCATGGGTTCTTTGTTGTCTGCCGCTTCGCCTGTCATACACTCTCGGAGACCGGTAGCGACGATCTTGAAGCCCGCTTTGTCGAGGGCCCTGGAAACAGCGGCGAGCTGGGTGACAACGTCTTTGCAATCGCGTCCGTTCTCGATCATGCCGATCACTCCCGAGAGTTGGCCGTGTGCGCGGCGGAGGCGGTTGAGGACCAATGCGATGCTGTCTTCGTCGCCGATCATGGGGTCTCCTTCAGATGCATGATGATGCCAGAAATTGCCAGATTACCCCCGGGGGCATCCAACGGGGTGCACGGTAGATCATCCGAGAACGAGAGTGTCGATGAGGACGTAACCTGCCACGACAAACACCAGGTAGGCGAACCACTGCCGAAGTGAGTCCGTGGCGATGCGTGTACCGAATCGTCCGGCCACCAACGAACCCGCAATGGCTGAACCTGCGAACGCTGCCGTCAAGGGCCAGTTTCCACCGAGGCCGTCGGCCTGAGCGATGAGTCCGGCGGCGGAGTTGGCGACGATGACCACCAAAGAGGTTCCGACGGCGACACTCATCTCGATTCCCAGCAGCAGAACCAATGCGGGGATGATCAAGAAGCCCCCGCCGACGCCGAACAGTCCGGTAAGGACACCGACGCCGAATCCGGTCGGTATGGACCGAGGTGCGCATCGGCGCCAGTTGATCCCGGAATTGCTCGTCCTGCAGGCGGTTCCGGGATTGTCGGGGCTGCGCAGCATGCGTGCCCCCGCGAGGATCATGACGATCGCAAAGCCGATCATCACGGCAGTTTCAGGTAGATGCTTGCCAAGGGCAGTGCCGGCCAGGGTGCCGAGGACTCCGGTGGCGGCGAAGATTGCCGCGAGTCGCCATTCGATGAGCCGCGCCCGCACCTTGGAGATGACCCCGACCGCGGAGGCGACACCGATCACCAACAGCGAAGTCGGTATCGCCTCCGGCAGGGGGAACCCGAGGGCGTACACGAGGATCGGGACAGCGAGGATCGATCCACCGCCTCCGAGGAGACCGAGCAGGATTCCGACGGTGAGGCCGAGCGCCAGCGCCAGGGTCAACGTCATCAACTGCGCACTGCATCCCGACTGCCGAGCGTGTCCAGGGCGGCTTGGAGTTTGGTGGTGGCCTCGGCCGCGACATCTGACAGTGCTGGTTCGCCCGTCACTTGGACCATGAGGTCCGGGTTCATCGCCTCGACGATGACCGATCCGGCGGTGGTGTCGGCACGGACGACGACGTTGCAGGGCAGTAGCAGGCCGATCTCACGCACGATTCCTACGGCGCGGTGTGCAAGCGTGGGATTGCACGCGCCTAGGATCAGATACTTCTCCATGTCTGTGCCAAGTTTGGCTTTCAGGGTGGCCTGCATGTCAATTTCGGTCAGCACACCGAAGCCTTGCTCGGACAGTGCTGCTTTGGTGGCGGTGACCGCCGTCTCGAAGTCGGTGTCGGTCAAGGTGGTCGAGAGTGCGATGGTCATGGTGGAGAATTCCTTCCGTTCGTCGAACTGCGGCAATTGTGTGCCTATCCGCTTCGGGGGTGGCGAAGACTTGGTACGCCCGCTCTGGTGAGAAGCGCACTTGCCGGGCACCAGCCGACCGCGGCGTAGAGGGCGAGGTTCGCGGCGGCGAAGGCGCTGAGCAGCCTCCACCGTGGTGCGTGGAGTTCGCCGAGGGTCAGGCCCGTGGCGGTGACGCCGGCGGCCAGTGCGGGGACGATACGTTCGATCGGCCACCCGGCAGACGTGCTCGAATGCGTGATGTTCGGATCGGTCATGATTCCTCCGTGAGGTGTTGTAATGGTCAGTGCGAGAAGCGGATCGACGGCAACATTCTGCGCAGCCAGCCCGGTGCCCACCATGCAGCGTGACCGCTCAGCCGGAGCAGGACCGGGAGCAGGATCAGCCTGATCAGGAAGGCGTCGAGCAACACCGCGACGCCGAGGATGATGCCCATTTCCTTGGGTGGGAGCGGATCGGAGAGCGCGAAGGTGAAGAACACGGCGACCATGACCGCCGCAGCGGCGAAGATGACGCGTCCGGAGTGCGCGAGGCCGTCAACCTGAGCAGCCTTCGGGTCCCCGGTCTTCTCGTAGTGTTCTTTCGCGGTGGCGAGCAGGAACACGGTGTAGTCCATGGCGATGGCAAAGATCATCGCGAAGAAGAACACCGGCCCCCAGCCGTCGAGGAAACCTTGAGGGGTGAAGCCGAGCAGCGACGATCCGTGTCCGTCTTGGAAGATCAGCTTCGCAACCCCGAACGCTGCGGCGGTCGACAGCAAACTGACGGCGGTGCCGAGGATCGCGATCAGTGGTGCCTGCAGAGCGACGAGCAGCAGGATGAAGCCGAGGGCGAGGATGATCCCGATAACCAACGGTAGGTAGTCGTTCAGGGCTTGCTGCAGGTCGAGGTTCTCCGCTGGCGCGCCGCCGACGAGCGCGGACTCCGGTAGTTGTGCGCGTAGGTCACCGAGGATCGTGCCCATGGCCTCTGCGGAAGGGTCCACGGCAGGAAACGCTTGCAGCAGTGTGTAGTTCGAATCGTCTGTTGATGGTGTGGGCGGGGTGACCATCGAGATCCCGTCGACGCTGCTCGCTGCCGCGGCGGTAGCAGCCGCATCGGAAGACGGGACAACTATCTGCAGCGCGCCGGGTGCCCCGTCACCGAACTGGGCCTGAACCAACTCGTAACCTTGCCGAACGGGCGCATCGTCGGGAACGACAGCGATGGACGGCATTGCCACCTTCAGTCCCAGGACAGGTAAGGCCAGGGCGACGAGGATGCCGACGGAGACCAGCGCGAACGGCCATGGGTACTTGTGAAGCAATTCGCCCCACGCAGCGAACTTCGGGGATCGGTGCTGTTGGCGTTTCGCGTAAGGCAGGGATGCTGCGTTGACCTTGGGGCCGAGTGCGCCCAGCGTGGCCGGAAGAAGTGTCATGGTGGCGATCAGAACGAACGTGACGGCCAGCATGATGCCTACGGCCATGGTGCGCACGGCCGGTGCGGGAACGAGCAGCACTGCCGAGAGGCTGACCAGGACGGTAAGTCCGGACAGGATCACCGCTTTGCCTGCGGTGTCCATGGTTTCGGCAACGGCTGCTCGTGGATCGGCCGTACGGAGGGCGTCGCGGAAGCGGGCGACGATGAACAAGGCGTAGTCGATGCCGAGAGCGAGGGCGAACATCATCGCGAAATTCATCGCCCATACCGAGATCGGTGTGACCTCGTTGAGCAGCACCAAACCGCCGGCGGAGGCGACGAGTCCGGCCACTGTGAGCAACAGCGGCAGCCCGGCAGCGACGAGGGAGCCGAATGCGAGCACCATGATCGCCAAAGTGACTGGCCAAGAGAATAGTTCAGCCTGAATCATCGCATCGTGGTTGGCTTTGTTGAAGTCGGACCACAACGCGGAGGATCCGGTGGGATAGACCTCGATACCGTCGCCGGAGAGTGCGGTCAGCTCGTCTTTGACATCGTCGACGGCTTTGACCATGTCGTCCGCGTTTGCGTTGGCGCCGGCGATGAGGATGCCGGTGTGGCCGTCGGGGCTGATGGTCATACCAGGCTGTGGGGCGATGACGGCACCGAACCGGGTGTCACCGTCGAACACAGCTGTGACGTCGATGAGTCTCTGCTGCACGGTGGGATCGTCGATCGACGCGGTGTCCGAATGGACCACCACCTGAACCGCGGCCGAGGAGTTCCCGCCGAAATGCTGTTGCGCGAGTTCACGGACCTGGACCGATTCGGATCCGTTGGCTTGCCACCCAGCACCCGCCAGTGACGAAAAAACCGACGGCGCTGCAGATCCGAGCGCGACAAGCGCGATCAGCCAGACACCGAACACCCATCGGCGGCGTGCGACCATCGCGCTTCCCAGGCGTCCGAGTATGCCGGGTGTAGATACGCGATCACGATCGTCACGACCGGTGGCCGTCACGGTGTCGGGCACAGACATAACTTCTCCTAAAATACGGGCTGGGGTATTCAAATGAGCGAGCTAGACCTCGGTAAACCTGACCCAATTGGAAGGTTAGGCCCTTGCACTCGCGACCGGGATTGGCGGCGAAACAGCGATCGCGAGGCGCTGGCGCCGATCGATAGGACCAACGGTCTCAGCAGAGCAGGTGCACTGCCGAGGCCGTGAAACATCCTTCGTGACGTCGTCGACATGTCGATCGCAACCTGCCCACGCGATCTTGTCGCATATCGGGCACGGGACGGGGTAACACATAGACAGTCCTTTCTGACGAGCGTCTACCCACTGTTGCATATACCCAGGGGGGTATGCAAGTACCCCTGGGGGTATACGCTCGGGTAGGCCGTTCGCTCCTCTCGGGCGCCCACCCGAGGGGGTGGGCCGTCCGGGTCGTCGAGTGCCCAGGCGAGGTACCGCTTTCTGGGTAGCCGACGCACACGTCGGCGCATCCGTCGAGACGACTCAGTCCGGGTGCGGCGGCCACGCCATCGGTGAGAGGTCTCGGGAACTCGTGGCGTGGATCGAGCGCGCCGGAACCGTCATCGGGGCAGTCGCCGTACGAGACGAGCTCCGACCGGAAGCACATGAGGTGATCGCCGGGCTACGACGCGGCGGGTACACCGTCGCGATGCTCACCGGCGACAACGAACGCACCGCCCAGGCGCTGGCCGCCGACGTCGGGATCGACGACGTGCACGCCGACCTGCGCCCGGAGGACAAGGCACGGATCGTGGAAACCTTGCGTGCGAACCGCCCGACGGCAATGGTCGGGGACGGTGTCAACGACGCCCCCGCCCTGGCCACCGCCGACTTGGGCATTGCCATGGGCGCGATGGGTTCCGACGTGGCCATCGAGACCGCCGATGTTGCTCTGATGGGCGAAGACCTGCAGCACCTGCCGCCGGCTCTGCATCCGATGAACCGAATGCTCGCACAATTGCGCAGTGTCTACACGAAGCGCATCGCTTGCACGACCGACACAGCGCCGTCGCGTTTGGGCCCGCAAAGAGGACCGCAGCCGGCCGCACCAGCGATGACACCCAGCGTTGGCATCACCTCGAACGCACACATGTCCTCTCCCAGCCCTGTCCATGGCCACACAAACCACCTCGCCATGCTCCCCTGGCCTTACATCAGCGTGACTGCCGCGAAGCCGTCGGGCAGGTTCTTCGCATCATCGTCGTCGCCGCCCCGGGATCCGCACTGGGCCGCTATCCGGAGGGCAACACCGAACGAACTCGTGCCGGTCTTATGACACCGATGCCGATACCTGACGATCTTGCCGAGAAAATGCAGACCTACCAGTCCTGGGTTTCGTTTACCGCGAGCTGTCCTGCACTGCCGCATACTCGAAACCACACGCCGACGGAGGAACACCATGATGCACCTTGAAATTTTGCAAGTCCCGGACTGCCCGAACGTGCAGCTCCTCGAACAACGGATCGAGCACGTTCTCGCGGAGGAGTCCATCGATTGGGAACTGCGCCACGTAATCGTCGACGATCCTCGATCCGCAAGGCTTGCGGGCATGACCGGATCGCCGACGTTGCTCGTCGACGGCCGCGATCCGTTTGCCGAACCGGACCAGGTCCCCAACGTGTCATGCAGGCTCTATCGAGATTCCACGGGCGAGGTCGGTGGCGCTCCTACCGTTGCTGCACTGAGGGGTGCGTTCGGTATGGCTGCGCCCACAGCTGATGTAGAGGGCGATGAGTGAAAGTATCGGCCACCCACCGGTGGTCCCAACAGGGTCGTCTCCAGCAGCAGCCCCGGGGTTCCTCACAAGGGCGAGCTGACTCAACGGTCCTCCGTACTGCGCCTGCTCGAGTCTCGTCCGCCTGATCCCGCAGCTTGTACCGATTCCGAAACTCGAGACCACCACGGATACCGCCGACTCCGCACCTGATCCCGTCACCTGACATCTTCATCCCAATGCCAATCAATGCATGATCGCGCGCCCTCGGCATCACCCAGGAAGGCAGCTTTGAGCGGTCATACGTCCAAAAAAGACAGGTTGTGGCACCGATGCTGGGCATTTTCGTTACTGGAGCTTTCACGCGCACCTAACCGGAGGGAACCCTTCACCGGGTGCGCATTGCACGCCGTTTTTCATCTACGACCATCACTTCTTCATTGATCCGGCGGCGCAATGACCGGAACGCGATCGCAGAGATGGCGAATCCGAGCAGCACCGCCCCGAACAGTGCTAACACACCGGGGATTTCGAGTTCGAGTATGGCGTTGATTCCCATGATGATCACTGCGAGGCCGGCGATCAGGGCGAGTCGAACCGCGGTGTAGTACATCACCAGACGCACGAGCTTTGACCGTGCTACACGGTTGATCCGCGCCACGCGCGTCTGCGGTGCTTGATGGGCACCCAGTGCCGCAATTTCTGGGCTGACTGGTGGATTGATACGGCCCTTCGGAGCGGACTGGCGTTTCACGATGCTCGATTCTCGGGTTCGGATCCCGCCTCTGGTTGGCGGGGGCGACAGAACGAACCATATGTCTACTATGCACAATAGTAGTTCAGTGTTGTCCCGGTTCACCGCACCACGCTTGGAGGAAGTGCATGCAGGCACAGTCTCGGTGGTTCCTGCTCTTCCTGGTTGTGATCGGTCTTCTCGTCGTGGCGATCTGGCCTCGATCAACGTCAACCGAGACCCATTCCTCGACCCGGCCTCAAGTGCCTCCGGCCGCCCAGGCAGATGAAGATCGCGTCGACTCGGGGTTTTCCTCGAAGTCCGCGGCAGCAGCGGTTCCCTGTCCTGTGGCCCCGGCAGTACCGCCCGCTGGAGGAGAACTCCTGGGAATCAAAGCGACGTGTCTTGGCGAGAATACTGTGGTCGACCTCGGTGCAGCGCTGTCCGGGGAGCCGACCCTGATCAACCTCTGGGCCTCGTGGTGCGGGCCGTGCCGATCGGAAATCCCGGTCCTGAATGACTATGCAGGTACTCCGGGCTCCATCCGAGTAGTCGGGATCAACGTCCAGGACGACATGTCCACAGCACTAGCGCTTCTCACCGCTGCAGGCGTGCACTATCCCTCGTTCGCTGCGGTCGACGACATCGGAATTGCGCTATCGGCGCCGCCAGTTCTGCCGCTGAGCTTTCTCGTCCAACAAGACGGGTCCGTCGAACAGATTACAACCCCCATGGTTTTCGAAAACACTGACCAAATACGCTCCGCTGTAAGTGAGTTGATGAAATGAATGCCCCCGCACTCCCTCGCAAATCGAGACAACGCGTACTCGGAACACCGACCCGCATCCTCCCACTGGTCGCTATTCTCACTGCGATCGTCGTCGCCGCGAGTGGATGTGCAACCGGCACCGATGCAGTCGCTTCGGGTGCGAATTTCGATTTCGTGTCACCGGGAGGACAAACCGATATTTTGTACGACCCGCCCGAATCGCGAAACATGATCGGTGTATTGGCCGGACCTGACCTCATGGCCGACGGTAGCGATATTTCACTCACTGATTACGCCGGTCAGGTCGTCGTGATCAATCTGTGGGGGCAATGGTGCGCCCCGTGCCGGTCCGAGGCCGACGATCTCGAGCGCGCGTACGAAGCAACCGAAAGTCTCGGTGTTCAGTTTCTCGGGATCAACGTTCGAGATCCTCAACGAGACAAGGCCCAGGACTTCGTCGTCGACAACAACGTCAGCTACCCCTCGATCTACGACCCGTCGATGAGAACTTTGACAGCGCTCGGCGGAAACTATCCGACAAGCGTGATTCCCTCCACCTTGGTGTTGGATCGCAGACAGCGCGTCGCCGCTGTGTTTCTTCGCGCACTTCTCACCGAGGATCTGCAACCGGTCATCGAGCGCGTGGCGGCCGAGCGGTGAACGAACTCGCCCAAGGTGTCGGCTCCAGCTTCCAGACCGCCGCCTCGAGCGGCCCGTTACTGCTCGCCGTAGCAGCGTGCATTCTGGCCGGTCTGGTGTCGTTCGCATCGCCGTGCGTGGTGCCGCTCGTTCCCGGATATCTGTCGTATCTAGCCGGCATTTCCGGAGCTGATTCTCCAGCGGTGACCCGTGGCGACGAGACCTCGGAACCTGCAGGCAGATGGCGGGTGACAGGCGCGGCAACGATGTTCGTTGCCGGATTCACCGTGGTGTTCGTTCTCGCCACCGCATCGGTATTCGGCGTGATCAGCACCCTGCGCATCAACGAAGCGCTGCTCCAACGTGTGGGTGGTGTGATCACCATCGTGATGGGGTTGACATTCATCGGCCTTATTCCTGCCCTGCAGAAAGACGCACGATTCGCGCCGCGACGTATCTCCTCCCTTGCCGGCGCACCTTTGTTGGGGGGCGTGTTCGCGTTGGGTTGGACACCATGTCTCGGCCCCACTCTCGCAGGGGTTCTTTCGGTGGCGGCCGGAACTGAAGGCACGACGGCAGCGCGCGGGGTGCTGCTGATCGTCGCCTACTGTCTAGGACTTGGATTACCGTTTATCGTGCTGGCGTTCGGGTCGGTGAAAGCGCTCCGAGGCGTCGGATGGCTCAAACGCCATTCACGAACGATTCAGATCGTCGGCGGAATAATGCTCGTCGCTGTCGGTCTGGCACTGGTCACCGGTGTGTGGGGCATGTTCGTCGGCTGGTTACGCAACGAATTCGTCAGTTCGGTCGTGCTGCCGATATGACAGATAACGCCACCGCGGGAGGTCGCATCCGCCGCCTACCGAGACTGATTATCCGAGAAAGCGTTCGACTACTGCGCCACAATTGGCGCCGGTTGACGTCGATGAGCACCGCGCTCGTGCTCCTGTTCCTCTTGGCACTCGCAGCACTTCCCGGTGCTATGTTGCCTCAGCGAAATCTCAACGTACAGAAAGTTTCCCAGTACATCGCGGCGCAGCCAACCCTCGGCCCGCTATTCGACAAGCTGGAGTTGTTCGACGTCTTTTCCAGCTTCTGGTTCACTGCGATCTACGTCCTGCTGTTTCTCTCTCTCATCGGCTGTCTTGTTCCACGCCTGCAGGCGCATCTCGGCGCGCTTCGGAGCCAACCTGTACGAGCACCTCGGAATCTGTCCAGGTTGCCGCACCATTTCCACGGCGTAGTTGACATCTCGCATGACGAGGCCCTCACCAGAGTGCGGCAGTCGCTCAAGGGCTGGCGGGTAGCCGTCAGGTCCGAAAAGGATTCCGAGGTATCGGTTTCCGCGGAAAAGGGGTATCTGCGTGAGGCCGGGAATCTGGTGTTCCACTTCTCGCTGATCGGGTTGCTCGTCACCGTCGCGATCGGCAAGTTGGTGGGGTACGAGGGTTCGGTGATCGTCATTGCCGACGGCGGCCCCGGTTTCTGTAATACGTCACCTGCCGTGTACGACTCGTTCCGCGCGGGAAGTGCTACTGACGGCACGGGTCTCGCGCCCTTTTGCATCAAGGTCAACGACTTTTCCGCAGATTATCTCGATACTGGTCAGGCCGAAATGTTCACCTCCAACATTTCGTATCAGAGCGGGCAGGATATCGCGACCAATACCTGGAAAGACTATCGTCTTCGGGTCAACGAACCGCTGCGTACCGACGGTGCCCGTGTTTATCTGACCGGCCATGGGTACGCGCCGCAGTTCACCGTCACTTTTCCCGACGGACAGTCCCGTACCGAGACGATGCAGTTTCAACCGGACGATGCGGTCACGTTCCTGAGCAGTGGGGCGTTGCGGTTCGATCCGCCAGGTGGATCGTTTCCGAATCCGGACGAGCGCCGGAAGAATCAGATCGCCATCGAGGGACTCTTCGCGCCGACCGCTTCCTTCAGCGGGACGCTTCTGACTTCGTCGTTTCCCGATGCGCGTGACCCTGCGGTCGCGATCGACATCTACAAGGGCGATACGGGTCTGGACACCGGCATCCCGCAATCGATCTTCTCGTTGAACAAGGAAATGATCAACCAAGGAAGGCTGGTCAAACAAGATCGTGTGAACCTCCGCCCTGGAGAGACGCGGACTCTCACCGATGGAACACAGGTTCGGTTCGACGGCGCCAAGGAATTCGCCAATCTGCAGGTGTCGTACGACCCTGCGCAACAGTGGGTTCTCGTCTTTGCGATCACGATGATGCTCGGACTTCTGA
The DNA here is from genome assembly GCF_024436645.1 of Rhodococcus sp. T9N. Classification (NCBI taxonomy): domain Bacteria; kingdom Bacillati; phylum Actinomycetota; class Actinomycetes; order Mycobacteriales; family Nocardiaceae; genus Rhodococcus; species Rhodococcus sp. T9N. The sequence goes on from NZ_JAMSKS010000081.1 coordinate 41,517, forward strand.
TCTCGCTCGTGATCAGGAGGCGGCGAGTGTGGATCCGCCTACGCCCGGGGACGGGACCGGAGCAGGCTGATCTCGAACTCGGTGGACTCGCGCGGACCGATCATGCCGGCTGGGGCGGCGAATTCGACGATCTCTGTGAGAAATTGTTGACTGACCAGCGCAGTTCTCCTTCTACGAGAGCGGGCCTGTGAGGGTCCTTTCGGTCGACCGTGCGATCACTGCCGACAGTGAATTAGATGCATGCCTGAAGAGTGGTCGCCCCAAACGGCACCACGGTGGGATCGCTTTGCGTCTCGCTCTTTCGGTGGGCGCTGGGTGGCTGCTGTTTCTCAGCTTTCCGCCGCGCACGCTGTGGTTTCTCGCCCCTGTAGCCATCGCCCTGCTGACCGTCGTTCTCCAGGGGCGCAGTCTCCGTGCGGGTTTCGGATTCGGCTATGCCGCGGGACTGGGATTCTTCGTTCCCTTGCTGCCATGGGTCGGAGCGTACGTGGGTGCAACGCCTTGGTTGGCGTTGGCGGCGATTGAAGCGCTCGCGTTCGGAGTGTTCGGCGTACTGGCGGTGGCCGTCGGCCACGCTCCGCTTTCCCCGGTGTGGATTGCGGGTGCATGGGTCACCGCAGAAGCACTTCGTAGCCGAGTTCCGTTCGGCGGTTTCCCGTGGGGGCGTTTGGCCTTCGGGCAGGCAGACGGCCCGCTGCTGCCGTTGGCTTCGATCGCGGGGGCGCCAGGTCTTTCCTTCGTGACTGCACTGATCGGAACACTCATCGCCTGGTCACTGGCTGGGCCCTTGAATGTTCGATGGCAAGCATTGGCGAAAGGTGGCGCTTGCATCGTCCTCATCTTTGTGAGTGCATTGGTGACCGGTTCTCCCGGTGCCGCCCCTGACGAGGTCGTCACTGCGACCGTCGTTCAGGGCAACGTGCCGCGACTCGGCCTCGATTTCAACGCCCAACGCCGAGCTGTGCTCGACAATCATGTTGCCCGCACCGAACAACTCGCAGCTGAGGTCACAGCGGGCCGAGCAGCCCGGCCACGACTTGTCATCTGGCCCGAAAACGCTTCGGATATAGATCCTTTGACGAATCGGGATGCGGCGGATCGACTGGACCGAGCAGCCCGTTCTATCGGCGCCCCGATCCTGGTCGGTACGGTCCTGCAGGGCGAGCCAGGAACATCGATCAACAGTGCCATGGTCTGGGATCCGACGGACGGCCCTGGGCAGCAACACATCAAGCGGCAGCTTGTGCCCTTCGGGGAGTACCTGCCGCTCCGATCGATCGTTAGTGCGGTGTCGTCATATGCCGATTCTGCGGGCAATTTCGTTGCCGGGAACGGGAACGGCGTCGTCGACCTCAACGGAATTCAGGTAGCTGTTGCCACGTGTTACGAGGTGGCCTTCGACGATCTGGTGACCGAGTCCGTCAAGGCAGGAGCCACCGTCATCGCGGTTCCCACCAACAACGCGACCTTCGGCCGGACCGAGATGACCTTTCAGCAGCTGGCCATGTCGCGGGTGCGGGCGGTCGAACACGGCCGCAGTGTGCTGATCGCAGCAACCAGCGGTGTCAGCGCAATCATCACGCCAGCGGGTGTGGTGCGTCAACAGAGCGAGATCTTCACAGCACAAGCATTGACCGACGAGATCGCCGTTCGCTCCGATCTCACGTTGGCAACACGTGTGGGTTCGATTCCGGAACTCGCGTTGTCTGCGATCGTGCTTTCTCTCGCCGCTTCGGCACTCTTCAGAGGCATGTACCGGGTTCGGCGGGGTGAAAGAACGAGAACATGAATTACTATGCATGATAGTAATTCAGTGTCGGTGCCAGTGCACAAGCGAAACGAGTTCACCAATGACGATTTGTACGGCGGCAATGAACCTGCCCGAACGTGGTACAACGCGATGGGACCGATCGCGAGCAACTTCGGACCCATCACGCTACCCCCGCTGGACCAGAAATATGTTCGCGGTTCGGCCGGGGATCAGGTACCCGACGTGGTCGGGATGACCGAGTCCGCCGCAACATCTCTGTTGCAGAACGCCGGGTTCAAAGTGACGGTCTCCCTCACGTCAAGTCCGAGCGCGAGAGGGACAGCAACCGCGACAGCTCGGTCGGGAGCGGCACTTCCGGGCTCCACCATCACCCTGTACATAAGTGACGGATCCTCGACACCGAGCACCACCACGACGAGCCCATCACCGTCAGATACCCCAGGCCCACGATAAGCCCGGGTGCGCCACCATGATGCTTCGGCGATCCCCACCCGGTGGGGACTGCCACCGCACGCGCTCATCATGAACTCGATTCCCGTCGAGGACCTCGGATCCCGGTTGTGGCGAGCAGAAATCGCTCCGGAATACGGAACATGCGGAGTGCTTCCCTATGTGCCGCCCGCTCCCGCATTCAAAAAACATGATTCGATCGTAACTACATTCTAAGTAAATGACTTTCGATAAAACGGCATCGAAATTCCGCCCCACCGACTAGTAGATCGTTTCGGACATCAGATGGGAGGGTCCTCACGAATTCACGAGCCGTCTGATCGCCTCGGCGGCCTCCCTGATCTTGGCGTCGGATTCGGCGCCCCCTCTTGCGGCGGCATCGACGACACAATGACTGAGATGGTCTTCGAGCAATTCCATAGCTACTGCATGCAGCGCTTTTTTCATCGCCGATATTTGGGTAAGGATGTCAATGCAGCACCTTTCTTCTTCAACCATTCGCTGCAGCCCTCGCGACTGACCCTCAATACGCTTGAGGCGTTTGAGGTACAAGTCCTTTGCGCTGATGTATCCGTGGGTCGCATAGTCACGACGGCCTGGACCAACCGGATTAGTTGTGCCCACGAGATTCCCCTGGTCTCGTCGCCCGTAGTGGGCCAGACGCGAAATCACGTCGTCTCCATGGTGGGCGACAATCGATTGGACCTGCCCTGGCTACGGTGTAGTGCAGCAGTGGCACACACGAAGGCACGTTGAGCAGCATCCCGTCTGTATGGGCGCTTCGCCAACTGCAAGATCTCCGGGTAAGTGACCACACGAGAAGAACTCTCAATCATTCCTGCCACCAGGGCTAGGCAGTACCGCTGCACCCGCCCTGTGTTCAAACTTCCTGCCCACCGCCGGTTGCGCCACCAATGACGCGATGCGCCGTCATCCCGTCGACCCGTGCGTGGGACCAGACCAATTGCACCTCCCTGCCGTATCAGATCAGGGGCTTCGACGGCGAGCATTTCCCTTGCACTAGACCATTGCAGGGGGTGAATTCGCAGCCAGCCAACACCCTCATCTACTATGCATCTTAGTAGATAAGGTACCAGTCGCCCGGAAATGTTGCCATCCCTTCGAATACAGGACGAGACACCCAGATGCCCAATAGTCGTCGTGCGCGAACGTCCCCAATCGTGGGGCTCGTCGGCGCCGCTCTCATCGCCGTTTCTCTTGCGGCTTGTTCGACGCAGGGAAACGACGACAAGGCCGGCCAGTCCATCGTCCCGCCCATACCAGGGGTGGAGCTCACACCCGAACTTGACCATCTGCACGGGTTGCATATCAACGCCGATGGCACCATCTTGGCGGGTACGCATCGCGGACTGTTCGCGATCGGAGATTCGGGCGACACAGTGCGAGTGGGTGATTCCGACGACGATTTGATGGGGTTGGCGGGCGTGGCGGGCAGTGACACGCTCTTTTCCTCAGGGCACCCGGGACCGTCCAGTACCGCAGCCAACCCACTTGGCCTACGCACCAGCAACGACGGCGGCCGAACCTGGACGGATAGCTCGCTCGCGGGACAGGTCGACTTTCATTCTCTGGTTACAGATGGCACGACACTCGTCGGCTTCGACGGGGCCAGAGGTGTCACGGTGTCGAAGGATCAGGGAAAGTCGTGGGAATCCGGCGGTGCCCTGGGTGTGGCGTCCCTCGCTCTCACCGAGAGTGGGACATGGGCTGTCACCTCGTCAGGGCTGCAGTACAGCAGCGACGACGGGCGCACCTTCACAAAGTTCGCTGGAGCGCCGTCCATGGTGCTGATCGCGGGCTCCTCGGATGCACTGTGGGGGGTCGATCAAGATGGATTCGCCTGGCGGAGCAGGGAGGGAAAAGGCTGGGAGAAGCGCGCTAATGTCGGAGCAGTCGAAGCGTTGACTGCGGCGAGTTACGACAGCGCGTACGCGGCGACTTCTCAGTCTCTGTATGCCTTGAACTGACCTGAACATGTCGTTGTTCGTTCGAATGTTCCAGAGCATCACACTTGTGCTCGTTGCGGGAGTCCTTGTGGTTCTGGGCGCCGGCATCGCCAACGCTCACCCCACGCTGCTCTTTACCGAACCTGGCTCGGAGACTGCCGTTTCCGAGCCTCCGCAAGCCATCACCCTGATCTTCAACGAACAAGTCACCGCCGGGACCGATGCGATCAAAGTCCTGGACGGCGCAGGCCGTGAGAGCCCGATGGAGGCAGCAGAGTCGTCCAAAGGTGGCCGTGCAATCACTTCCCGGCTCTCGGATGCTCCGTCGCCGGGCACCTACACCGTCCGGTGGCAAGTGATCGGCGCAGATGGTGACCTCGTCGAGGAAGACTTTCGGTTTGCCGTCGGCCTCGCTTTGACCGACAGCGGCGGTGGCGGTGGCGACGACAGCGCCTCGACCTCGTGGACGGAAACCGTGCTCCGGTGGCTGCTGTTCGTCGGGTTCGCCCTCGCGCTCGGGACACTTGTCGCGGAGAGATTGTCGTCTGTACCGCACGCCGAGAACCCTTCGTTGAAGAAGTTGCGCACCTGGTTTCCGGCCGGCGCTTGTATTGCTTTGGTAGGTGTTGCAGGCCTTATGGTTTCGCTCGCCGCTTCGTCCAGCGTTGCTGCGCTATGGCAAGAACGTGCGGGCATCATCTTGCTCGTAGAGACGTGTGGGCTCATGTTGGCCTTGGCGCTGAAAGCCGCGGGGAGCCCCAGACTTGCGAGCGCAGCCCTTCTGCTGGTCATTGCCGCCGAAGGGCTGCGCTCGCACGCAAACGTCGTCGCTCCCGGATGGGGCGCGTTTCTCACCGCCGTTCATCTCGCGGCAGCGGCAATCTGGGTCGGCGCTTTGCTCCACACGGTTCGCACTGCATTCGCGTGGCGGGGTCAGCATGCCCCGGTTCGGTGGGTCGTGGCCGGTTACACACGACTTGCGCTGTGGACCTTCATCGTCGTCGTGACCACCGGTACGATCTCGGCATTGTTGCTGATCCCCGTTGCCGCAATGTTTTCCACCCCGTACGGGCAACTTCTGACGGTCAAACTACTCTTCGTCATCGCCGCCTCGGGTGTGGCGATATCTGCACGGCGGACGATGCGCAGAACTGAACAAGTGGGCAAACTGCGCAATCAGATTCGTATCGAGAGCATCCTCCTGATCTCCGTGCTCGCCATCAGTGCTGCATTAGTCTCGACGGCGCCTGCCAATTCACCCGCCCAGCCGGGACCACCTGCAGCCATCGGTCCGGTTCTGCCGCTGGGAACATTGGCTGGACAGATTGGGGTGAGCGTCGCCGCCAGCGAAGGGCAGCTGGTGGTTCGACTGTCGACTCCGCGCCGCGTCGACTACTACGCTCAGGAACCGGACCAGGAATACACCTTGATCGGCGCACTGCGGGCGAGCGGGCAGAACACTTCCCTTCCCTTGCGCGGGTGCGGATCCGGATGCTTCGTGGCGCAAGCCGATTGGCCACTGGGTGAAAGCATGCTCACGCTCGAGGCCGCGGCGACAGGGTGGCTGGGCGGGACGGTCAGCATGTTAATTCCATGGCCTGTTCAGTCCGGGGACACCGATCTCGCTCGAGCCGTAGATATCACCCGCACTCAGAAGAATCTGACCTTTTACGAATCGGTGACCAGTGATGCCGCAAACGTCGGACCCGAACCTCAGCAACTAAGTCTGTCCAGCGAGTTCTTCCTCGCCCAGGAGCCGTATGCGGACGGGACTGCGCCCATCGCGGTGCGCTTACCCAGCGCCGGACGGCAACTCCGTCTGGCATTGGGCTATCCGGCTGCGGGTATGAACGTACTGCTCGACCTCGACCAAACTGGACGAATAGTTTCCGAAACACTAAGCGATGCAAAACATCTCATCACCCGCACCTTCGTCTACCCCGAAGTGAACTGATGGGGGAGAACTGACGAGATATTCACGTCCAGTGAACTGTCACCGTGCAATAGGAACGGAAGCTGCGATGATCTCCCCTTACTCGTTCATTCACCCCTGCCAGTTCTGTCGCACCCGCGCACTGGCCGCGCCCAGGCCTTCGAAATTCCTACGGCATACGCAGGGTGACGAACCGGTAGCGGTGGCTCTGGCCTGCAGTCTGTTCAACCACTCATCCCCTGCTGTCGCTTGTCTTGATCACCGCAACCTTCTGATTGCAGGTTCCACCGTCACCTCGCTGGTCCTGCCCGGCGCGCACGACACCACGCTGATCACCGCGACAGTCGTCATCGAGCGCGAAGACAAGGATCATACCGGCACGCGTGAGTGGAGGGTTGCACGTTCCCCTGTTGCCGCAGACGTGCATCGTGCACGACACCTTGCCCCTACACAACCAACTGTCGGCGCTGCGGATACGACAGACGCTCATAGCGGAACTACTGACCATCCGAGTCGACGGCCCCTCCCCAGAAGAATTTTTTGCACAACAACACATTCCAGGAGAAAAATATGATGCTTACACGTGCTGTTTCCACACGTATCGCAGTCTCAGCGGGGTCTGCCGCCGGTCTGATGCTGATCGCCGGCTGCGGCGGCCATGACATGAGCCAAATGTCGAGCAACGACAGCGGAAACATGTCCAACTCCTCCGCGGCCTCGCAGCCCAACGGCGCCAACAGCGCGGATATGCAGTTCGTCGCGATGATGTATCCACATCACGCACAGGCCGTCGAGATTGCAAAGATGGTTGACAGTCGCACCACCAATCCTCGAATACTCGAACTCGCCGCTTCGATCCAAACCGCTCGCGGGCCCGAAATGGATCAGATTGCAGCGCTCATCGAACAATGGGGTCAACCTACGTCCGACGCCACCTCCCCTGTGGACTCCATGGATGGAATGGACCACGGCGGGGTTGATTCAGGAATGATGTCCCAGCAGCAGATCGCTCAATTGGAGGGGCTGCGCGATGGGGACTTCGACACCGCGTGGCTGAAGATGATGATCGAACATCACTCCGGCGCGATCGCGACGGCCCAATCGGAACTATCCGATGGCGACAACGCCGACGCCAAGCAATTGGCTACCGATATCATCGCCGCACAGCAGTCCGAGATCACCGCGATGCAAGCACTTTTGCAACAGAACTGATCCGGAAACTGGCGAGTGGCTAGGCCTGTCCGTCGAAGCCTCTCTTCTCGTTGTCCGCTCTGATCTTCCATCTGATTACTTGCGTCCCTTGCGAATCACTGTCTTCGTCGGCGCTCCCCACCCACTGACGTGAAGGAACAATTATGGCCTCAACACGGCATACAGGGTTAGTCGTCCTTGTCCTTATGGTCGCAACGCTGACAGGATGCACCTCCACAGCACCGCAGTCCGCACCGAGTGACACGGGTGCGCCCGCCGAGAACGACTCTCCTGTCTCCGCGCTGGTGATGACTCCTTCCGGGGGGACAGATACCGTCAACCCCCTTGATCCGGTCACGGTGGAATCTGTTGGCGGGAGGCTCGACTCGGTAGTGCTCACCGAAGTGGGCGGGGCTGTGGTCGATGGCATCTTCACCCCTGACCGGCAGGTGTGGAAACCCGGCGCGTCCTTGGACTACGGGAAGACCTACACGATGACAGCGTCAGCCACCCAAAACGATGGCTCACGTCTCGATCAGTCCAGCACCTTCTCCACAGTCAAGCCGCGGAACCTGACCAAACCATCCTTCGTGACGGCCGGGGGTAACCTCCTCACAGATGGTGGCACTTTCGGGGTAGGGATCGTTATTGTCACGCATTTCGACGAGCCGATCCTCGATCGTGCAGCGGCGGAGAAAAGCCTGACTGTGCAAACGTCGGTGCCGCTCGAAGGCTCGTGGTACTGGGTGGATGACCAGAATGTTCACTGGCGACCTCGTGCGTACTATCCCCCCGGCACCGAGGTCACGGTCCGGGCTGCGGTCTTCGGCGTCCCGCTCGGTGGCGGACTGTTCGGACAGGAAGACGCCACGACTGCATTCACCATCGGCGACTCGCATATCGCCGTCGCCGACGATACGACCAAGCAAGTGACGGTCACGAGCAACGGCAAAACTGTGCGCACTATGCCGACATCGATGGGCATGGGAGGAACCGAGCTCGTCAACGGCCAAACGATCTCCTTCTGGACCCAACCAGGCATTTACACCGTCCTCGATCAGGCCAACCCCGTGATCATGGACTCGTCGACCTACGGACTTCCCGTCAATTCCCGGCTGGGGTACAAGGAAAAAATCAACTACGCCACCCGAATAAGCACCGACGGAATTTACCTTCACGAACTCGAAGACACAGTCTGGGCGCAAGGCAATACCAATGTTTCACACGGCTGCTTGAACCTCAGTCGCGCCAATGCTCAATGGTTCTATGATTTTTCGCTTCCCGGAGATGTCGTGGAGATACGCAATACCGGCGGCGCCCCTCTCGAATTGTGGCAGAACGGCGACTGGAGTGTGCCGTGGGACCGATGGTCGGAAGGCAGCGCGCTGTAAGACCTGTCGCCCTGCCGGCAAACGATGCTGAATCGCAAACAGAAGCTCCGCGCGAGACGTTCTCCCGTAGTCGACGCGAAAGTGCTGGATAAACCTTTTGACACTGTCAGAGCTGACAGGGGTTCGGCAGATCGTCACGGGAGGAGGTCGCCAGACACCGCCGCCGTATCGGGGCGGCGACGGGAAGCAGAACAGATAGTATTTCTACAGGGCTTCGGTTCGCCGTCTCGGCAACCTCCAGCGTGCAGAGTCGACACGACACCCTCATCGAGCGGTCCCACATCACTGTGACCGACGAATCACCGACAGCGCTGGTTGGGCCCCGTACGAAAGCGACGGAGGTTGCAGGTTGGGCACTCGCACGGTGCGGTGACGAATGCAGCTCTACGAGGAGGAAAAATGCAAGGTCTGGGAGAGCTCGAGGCGCTGGTGATGGATGTGCTGTGGCGCTCCACCGAACCGGTCCGTGTGCGCGACGTCATCGACGGCCTCGATGACGACCGTGAACCGGCGTACACGACGGTGATGACCGTCATGGACAATCTTCATCGCAAAGGTTGGGTGCATCGTCAGCGAAACGGGCGCGCGTACTGGTACGAAGCCACGCGAAGCCGCGAGGAAGCGGCAGCTGACGGGTTGCGCGCACTTCTCGAATCCACCGGAGACCCGACCGGGGTCCTGTTGCATTTTGTTCGCGGGACATCCGACGTCGAATCGAAGATCCTGGCGCGTGGATTGCGTGAACGAGGCAAGAAGTGACAGCCGTCCTCGCGTGGGCGGTCGGTGGCCTTCTCGTTGCCGCACTCTCCCCGCTGTTCCTCGGATCGATGATGCGTCGCGGCGTTGATCCGCATGTCGTCCTCGTCTTGTGGGGCGCTCTGGCACTCGGAACTGTAGTGAGTATCAGTGTCCCGGTGATCTTGAGCCTTTTACCCAGTCACGGTGGTGTCTCGTCGCTGATCGAATTCGCCCACAGCTGTTGGCTCGCCCTTCACGACGACGCGCCGGCCAGGCTCGAGACGGCGGTGGGTGTACTCGGTGGGTCAGCCCTGGTCATCGGGGCGGTGCGAGGCACCGTCCATCTGTTCAGCTTCTCCCGCACTCGCCGCGAGCTACACCAGCAGCACCTCGGGTTGCTGCGCATTCTGGGGGGTGCACGGTCCTCGTCACTGCTCTGGCTCCCGGTTTCTGTGCCCTTCGCCTACAGTATCGCTGGGCGCCCCGCGCTTGTAGTTGCGAGCGACGGATTGAGAGATCAACTCGACACCGAGGCTCTTGCTGCAGTACTCGCACATGAACGAGCACACATCACGGGGCGGCACCATCTGCTCGTCAGCGCAGCTCAAACGCTCGCCTACGCGTTTCCGTGGCTTCCGATCATGCGATCTTCGCCCCCATTGGTCCGTGCGTTGGTGGAAATCGAAGCCGACTCCCGAGCCGTTCGTCAGCATGGGCGCGAATCCGTGCACCGCGCACTCTGCAGTATGACACCTCACGAGGTGCCCGTGGCGGCTCTGGGAATAGCGCAGGATTGCCTGGCGTTGCGACTTGATCGTCTGTCCTCCCACCGCACCCACCACCCGGCGCCCATTCGCTACCTCCGCACCCTTGCTGCCTGCGGAACGGCGATCGTCCTACCTGCGGCGCCTCTTCTGGCGCTACTGGGTGCGATGGCGATGGCTTCATGCGCAGCAGGTGCTTGAAACAGTGCGAAACCGGGTCGTGGACGAACAAGGAGTCCGGCCCGCAGGGGGCCAGTGCTCAAGGCCGGTTCACCCCCTCCTCGAACTGAACCGGCCTCATGCACCGAACGCGGCGCCAATCGAATTGGCCAGATCCCGCGCGAAACTTGATTCGTGGCCATCCCAATTTTCGTGAGACTCACCTTCTGCGCACGTGGCATCGGCAGAAAAGCGCAAAAGGCTACTACTCTGGGTCACGATCACACCACGCCCAGCAGAATCGTCGCGACGATGACAATTCCGCATGCCGCGCTGGTCAGAAGCCGCCCGCGCCGTGTATGAGGGTCCGCACGATAGGGGAACAACCCTTGACGGACCCACGTGTAGATAGCCGCGGCGACAACGAATACTGCTCCGTCATAGGGCGTTTCGGTGCCGTAGAGGACGAAAATCAGTGTCGCGAGGCCGATGATCAAGCCTGCGAACGCTTCGATCAGTTGCACGGGGATTCGGCGCACCGCGAGAGTCCGGTCCGAAGCCCACATTCCCCATCTCGACCTGGTAGGTCGACCCGAACAGCATCCTGTCAAAAAGCATCCCGGGCGCCCGATCGCAATCCCGAGAAACAACCCGGGCGTTGTCATGTCCAGTAACACACCGACGCCCAGACCGAAGGCTGCTCCGCCGAGCACCAATACCGCGAGCGACACCACCAAAAATCCTTGTATGCATGCGCCGGCAGAGACGAATTTTCGAAGGCTCTGGCGGTGAAGTGCCAAGTACCAGAGCTTCGCACCCACGTAGCCGAGAAGGCAGCCGAGGATCGAAATGAGAACTGCCGCAGTGGCGTTCTCGCTCATACGGGTCAAGAGCAGTGCCTGCATGACGATGGCGAACACTGCACCCAAACCGACCAACAGCGGCCACGTCCAGAGTCGCACGCCGGGCCCGTGCACCAATGGCGCTGCGGTAGTCCAGGCCGTGGCGGTCTGCGGAGCTGCGATGTCGAACTGCCCGGTGGTGTCGTCCGGAGTTTCGATGCGCTCGGCACTGACAGTCCAACTACCAGTGGCGATTCCGCGGATTCTCGCAGTCACCGCGAAGCGTTCCCCCGCTGGAACACCGTTGACGTGGGTGACCCTCTCGAAACGTTCCGGTTCGCTGCCCGGGCTGTTGCGGGCTCCTCGGAACAGAATCGACAGATCGGAAGTAACCTCGGGCGATTCTCCCCAGTACGTTGCTGCGAGCCCCTGTGGTTCTATCTGCGTGAACGCTTCAGCGCACCCACCGCCGGGCGCAGCGAGTTCCGTTGCAGCGGTCGACTCGTCGTCACCCAATGGCCGGGCAACGCGTTCAGTGCCCGATGGCTTGGTGGGCATCGCCTTTTCGGCGATGGCCGGCGCCGGCGGTGCTTGAGCCAAGGCCGAGGCTGGCGTCGGCGCTGCTTTACTCAGATACGCCGCTGCGGCCGCTGCGGCCAGTTCTTCCACGGCACTACCGGCCGGACTGGGCCTAGCACGGGGTGTTGTGCCGACTTCGTCGTGCGGTCGTGAAGTGGGGTTCCGCTTCGGTGACGTGGCGCGTCGGGCTCGACTCTGCGTCGTAGACCGCTGTTTCGCGCGGGTTTTGGTTGATTTTTTGCTCACCGTCGCCCCAATCTCTCGGTTGGCGCGGATGCCCACCGAACTACTAAGGTCGATAGTAGCTGAACTACGAACCTGGATAGTAGGTAGAGGTCGAGCGCGAACGCGCGGGTGGGCACTGCGGCGAGACGAGGCGCTTCGAGGCCGAGCCGAGGAATATGGGAATTCCATGGTGCCGCAACGATCTTGGGCACACTCAAGAAGGACCTGGAAAGGACATCGAACGTCAACCGGCAATCGCGCGGACAGTGTAGTAGTTTGCGAGACTGGATAGGCTCCTTGTTCACCATGTTCGGAGACCGGGCACGGACTACTGGGTACGACTGCGGCAGACCCGGCGGCTGATGCGGGACTGGGCGTAGGGATCGCACTACGTTGCAGCAAGGGTGTGCAAAGTATCGAAGCGAACAATCACATCTAAGGGATCTGCAAAATGGAAGCTGACGCGATGCGCAACCACCGCCTGGTGGATTTGCCGACCAATGGCGCGGTGTTCGAAACCTCTCGGCCGGTACGGACGGGAGATATCGACGTCTCCGGGACGGTGCGACTCGATGGCGTTGCACGTTATCTGCAGGACATCGGTTTCGACGATCTCGATGCGAGCGGCGCAGCGGCTGCCCACCCGGTGTGGGTCGTGCGCCGCACAGTCATCGATGTCATTCGTCCGGTCAGCTGGCCGGCTCGTGTGCGCATGCGCAGATGGTGCTCGGGGTTGTCGAGCAGGTGGTGCACGATGCGTGTCCGCATCGAATCCGACGGCGGCGGCTTGATCGAGACCGAAGGATTCTGGATAAATCTCAATCCGGTCAACGGGATGCCTTCCAGGATCGAAGAGAGTTTCATGGCCGGACTCGGTTCGACCGCCAACGATCACCGATTGAAGTGGAAACCCTGGCACACCGCTCATCCGGGCGATGGGGAGGAAACGACATTCGTCTTACGATCGAGCGATATCGATCCGTTCAACCACGTCAACAACGCCACGTATTGGCAGCCTGTCGAAGACCTGATCAGAGATTGGGCCGGACCCCGAAATCCACTCCCCTACCGAGCGATTCTCGAATATCGCTCTCCCATCACCGCGGGAAACGACGTGACCGTGCGGTATCACAGTTCAGGGGAGAGCCTGAGTAGTTGGTTCCTGGTCTCGGGTTCGGTGTGCGCGAGTGCCTACGTCACAGCGATCGAAGTGTAAGTCCCCGGGCCGGGTCACCTCTGCGCTCTGGTCTCTTGAATCGTCATTGATCGGTTCACCTCACGAGTTCTTGACCAGGTGTGCCGGTAGCGGCGGGGTGAGTGGGTGTTCCCGGAGCGTTTCCATTACCTCGAATGTCGCGTCGAATGTCACGCATCGACAGTTCCCCGGCAGTCGATGTGCCGCCCTTTCGGACGATGTACTGGCAACGCGATAACGAAGGTGGTGCCTTGCCCGGCTCCGTCACTCGCGGCGGTGATCTGTCCACCGTGTGCTTCGACGAGTGCTTTCGCGATGGACAGTCCGATCCCTGCCCCTCCGTGAGCACGATCGCGTGCTGCGTCGGCGCGATAGAAACGCTCGAACAGATAGGGGAGGTGCTCGGCGGCGACTCCATCGCCTTCGTCGGTGAGTGTGAGGATGAACCGATCCCCTTTCACCCGTCCCCGCACCTTCACTGTGCTCTGTGATCGACTGTGGCGCAGTGCGTTGTCGAGCAGATTGCTCAACACTTGCCCTATGCGCTCCGGGTCCAGCCACACCGACGGCAGATTTCCGGGGACGTCCACGCTCAGAATGACTGCTTTCGTGTCGTATCGTTCTTCGTGCGCCGCTACCGCTGAGCTCACCAGTACCTCAGGTCTGGTCCATGTCGGTTCGATTGCAGCTCGATTCGTCTCGGCATCGGACAGCGCCGAGACGTCGCCGGAAAACCGTGCCAGACGTCGGGTCTGATCTCTGAGCATCGCAATGGTGTGATCATCGAGAGCTTCCACTCCGTCTTCGAGCGCTTCCATGAATGCTTCGAGAACAGCTACCGGCGTCCGGATCTCGTGCGCGAGATCTGCCAGCAACCGTCGACGCATCGACTCGGCAGACTCGAGACGGACCGCCATTTCGTTGAAGGCCGTCGCAAGTGCGTCGAAGTCGTCACCGAGCTGCGGCGGCGGGACTCTGGCCGCGTAGTTTCCCGCCGAGACTGCCGTGGCGGCAGTTGACACCGCAGTCACCGACCGCTGCAGCCGACGACTGAGATACCAGGTCACAGCCAGCGCGCACAACGCAGCTGCGCCGATCGCCACGGACAACGAGACCGCAGTTGCCGAGCGATATGCCTGCTCGGCATGCATTTGCTCCTCAGACATCGGAGGCACGCCCGCGCGGCGCAGATGCTCGCGGAACAAACTCGGACCGACAGTGACTGCAACGACCCATGAGGTGGCCGCTCCTGCCACCAAGACCAGCGTTTGGGCCATCAACAAACGCACGCCGACACCGAGTCCTCGGCGGGTACGCCCCTGATGAGACGAAAGTTCTTCCAGGGTAGTCATTTTCCGGAACCCATTCGGTACCCGATGCCGCGCACGGTATTGACATACAAAGGCGCGGCGGGATCATCGCCGAGTTTGCGGCGCAGATGACCGATATGAACATCGACAAGATGTTCGTTCCCCGTCCACGCAGGACCCCACACTGCTTCGATCAGTTGCCGACGGCTGAACGCCATCCCCGGCCGAGCGGCCAATGCCGCCAACACGTCGAATTCCGTCCGAGTCAGCAGAACCGGTTTCTCGGCGACCGAGACCTCTCGCCCGGCAACGTCGATCCTGAGCACCCCGAACGTCATTGGCGGACTCTCCTCGTCTCGGGTTACCGCTCTCGCAGTTGTACCGTGCGCGACTCCGCTGCGGGGTCTGCGCATCATCGCGCGGATCCTCGCTACCAACTCTCGGGGGCTGAACGGCTTGCTCATGTAATCATCGGCACCGACAGAAAGCCCGACGATGGTGTCCACTTCCTCACTGCGAGCAGTCAGCATCACCACGTATGCATCCGAAAATGTACGAAGTTCCCGGCATACCTCGATGCCGTCGATACCGGGCAACCCGAGATCGAGGACCACCACATCAGGATCGACCTCACGTGCCAGGGCGAGAGCGTCGAAACCGTTGTAGGCCACACTCACCTCGAATGACTCTCGTTCGAGGTAACTCGAGATGATCGAGGCCAGTGGGCGTTCGTCGTCGACGACCAGTGCCCGAAAACCTGCGTACCCGTCGGTTGACCGTGTTGACGTACTGTCCATGCCACCATCGTGGACTGCTCAGTCGCCGCTGCGCACGCGATACACGGTATGCGGTCACCTCTTCAGCGAATCTTCATAGAAAGCACACCGATCCCAGAGGGTTCGGCGAGCACTGTCGAAGGTGAGGAGAGTGAACGGACATGATGTGGTGGAGCGAGAATTCGGGTTATGGAATGGGTTGGGTCAGCTGGATTCTGATGGCGCTGGCGATGATCGCATTTTGGGGGTTGGTCATTGCGGCCCTACTTGCTTTGTTTCGTCCCAGGCGCAGTACCCGCAGCGAACTCCGTGGTACGAATGCGCAGCATCTGTTGGATGAGCGCTACGCCCGCGGCGAGATCGACGATGACGAGTATCGCTCCCGCAGTGAAGCTTTGGATCGATCCTCTCGTCGACACGAGAGTCGTTGACCTCTGCCGCACGCGCGCCCCGGGCTCGGTGGCGTATCAGTTCCGTTTCTCCACAACGACTAGACAAGGACAATCACAATCATGGCTATTGCGCCGTTCACAGGATCGGCTTTCAGTCGACGTACGTTTCTCGCCGCCACGGCGGCGGGGGCGGGTGGCCTGGCGTTGACCGCATGCACCACCAGCGGATCGTCCAACCCGAACCCCCCGCCGTTCGACAAGAATGCCATCACGTCCGCTGAGGCAGCGCGCCCGCATACCGGTCGCACCGTGGACTACACGCTCAATCCGCAGGGTGCCGATATCGATCTCGGCGGCATCACGGTGCGCACTCTGGCATACGGCGACAGTGTTCCCGGTCCGTTGATTCGCGCGAATGTCGGTGACGAGTTGGCGATCACCGTCAACAACGGACTCGATCATCAGACATCGGTGCATTGGCACGGCATCGCGCTTCGCAACGACATGGACGGCGCCATGCCGGCAAGCCCGAACATCGAATCGGGGCAGAACTTCACATACCGGTTCTCAGTACCTCATTCGGGAACGTATTGGGCTCACCCGCATGTCGGTCTCGACACCGACTACGGCCTGTATCTCCCCATCGTCGTCGACGACCCCCGCGAGCCCGTCGACTACGACGCCGAATGGATCGTGGTTCTCGACGACTGGACGGATGGAGTCGGCACGAGTCCGCAACAGATCCTCTCCGACCTTCAGTCCGGAAACGGCATGGGTTCGATGGGCGGATCCGGGATGGGCAACATGCCTGGCATGGGTGGAATGAACCACGGGTCGGCCGAAACCACGCTGCCCGCCACCTCGGGTGGCCCTAACTCGGTAGAATCAAGCGCTCTGCTCGGTGGGGACGCGGGTGACGTCAGCTATCCGTACTATCTGATCAACGGGCGGATAGCTTCTGCACCGACAACTTTCTCGGCCGCTCCCGGTCAGCGTGTGCGTATTCGCATCATCAACGCGGGTGCGGATACCGCTTTTCGAGTCGCCCTTGCCGATCACGTGATGTCCGTGACCCATACGGACGGTTTTCCGGTCGTACCGACAGAAGTCGATGCGCTTCTCCTCGGCATGGGTGAGCGCTACGACGTGATCGTCACGGTCAAGGACGGTGTATTCCCGCTCGTCGCCGCGGCCGAGGGTAAGAACGCTCAGGCTCGGACGCTGCTGCGTACAGGCTCGGGCGCTGCGCCCGACGCGTCGTTCCTCCCTCGGGAATTGGCAGGTCGAGTGGGCACGGTCGAGTCGTTCACTGCAGCCGAAAGTGTCGTTCTGCCGCGAAGCGATGGCACCGGTGTCGATCTCGTGGCAGACCTCGGGGGGGACATGATGAGCTACCAATGGACGATCAACGGTCGGAACTACGACCAAACCGAACCTCTGACCGTCAAAGAAGGGGACCGAGCCCGGCTCACGTTCACCAACATGACGATGATGTGGCATCCCATGCATCTGCACGGGCATACGTTCCAAGTGGTCAAAGGTGACGGCGGTGTCGGCCCTCGTAAGGACACAGTCATCGTTCGTCCGATGGAATCTGTCGCTGTCGATCTCATCGCCGACAACCCGGGCGACTGGATGCTCCACTGCCACAACGGATATCACCAGGAGTCGGGTATGATGACCCGCTTGGGCTACATCGTCTGACACGTGGAGACGTCCGAACACACGATCACACCAGCACGGGAGGCGCGACCTGATTGGGCCGGCATCTCATTCGATGCCTCTTCCTACCCCGTTCGGCGAGGTGAGATTGTGGCCGCCCCGGCATCGGGTCAGCGTCCCGGAATCCCCGGCCTCTGCCCTGCCGCTGGACTGGGATCGAAATCCCGCGAACGGCGCAACTGCCCATGGCTCCGGTGTACACCTGGCGACACTCCACGGGCGCTCGAAATTCGACGTTCTCTGCGCGGGCGAATACACGAGGGAGAATCCGACCAAATGTCCGACGGAAGTAGTCGAGGCGCAGCCTTGACTCACCTTCTCCTAACGCGAGTATAGTAGAAACAGGTACCCCCCTGGGGTACCAGACGGGAAGGGAATCATGAGCGGTCAGACTAACTCGCAGCCGAATCTACTCGATAAGACGCAACGCGGCTGTGGATGCAACTCGACGAAGAAATCACCCACGACATCCGCGCCCACCCCTACGGAGGACATCATGTCTGCAACCAACAACACGTTCGCGGTCACCGGCCTCACCTGCGGGCATTGCGTCGGCGCCGTCACGGACGAGCTGCGCGCCCTCCCCGGAGTGAGCGAGGTCGAGATCGATCTCGTCGCCGGAGGAGTCTCCACCGTGACCGTCACAGCTTCAGCGCCACTGACCGAGGAACAAGTAACTGCCGCGCTCGACGAAGCCGGCAACTATCATCTCGCGAACATCTGACCGGGCGCCCACACCGCCAGCGTAGGCAGGTCAGGAGAGGTACATCTGATGAGCACCCTGGACAACACGACCGTCGCTGCCGAGTCCGCACACAGTGTCGAACTGGTCATCGGCGGCATGACCTGCGCCTCCTGCGCCGCGCGAATCGAAAAGAAGCTCAACAAGATCGACGGCGTCACCGCGACAGTGAACTACGCGACCGAAAAGGCGAAGGTCGATTTCACGGGTGCGGTAGCACCTGAAGACTTGATCTCCACCGTCGAGGCAACGGGATACACCGCCACCTTGCCTGCCCCCAAGGGCTCGTCCGGGGAGGTCGGCACTACCGACGGGGTGGACGCCCGAATCCAGGACGAGGCTTCGCAACTGCGGACCCGACTGCTCGTCTCGCTCGCATTGACTGTGCCTGTGGTCGCATTGTCGATGATCCCGCCATTGCAGTTCACGAACTGGCAGTGGCTGGCCTTGACGCTCGCATCTCCCGTCGTCGTCTGGGGCGCACTCCCCTTCCACCGCGCTGCACTGACGAATGCCCGACACGGCGCGGCAACAATGGACACTCTGATCTCGGTGGGGGTGTCGGCGGCCTACCTGTGGTCACTGTGGGCGTTGTTCTTCGGTCATGCCGGAATGGCCGGCATGAAGATGGAGTTCAGCCTGTTCCCACAGCAGGAGGGCGGAGCGGACCACATCTATCTGGAAGTCGCTGCTGCGGTCACCGTCTTCATACTGGCGGGGCGATATTTCGAAGCCCGCGCCAAGAAGCAGTCGGGTGCAGCCCTACGCGCACTGATGGACATGGGAGCCAAAGACGTAGCGGTGTTGAGGGAACACACCGAGATCCGAATTCCCACCGAACAATTGGTGGTCGGTGACATCTTCGTCGTACGCCCCGGCGAAAAGATCGCGACCGACGGCATCGTCACCGACGGCACATCTGCGGTGGACGCCTCCATGCTGACCGGCGAATCCGTGCCAGTCGAAGTGCGCCCTGGCGACGCCGTTGTCGGCGCCACCGTCAACGCTGGAGGGCGACTCCTCGTTCGAGCAACTCGTATCGGCGCCGACACTCAGCTCGCTCAGATGGCACGACTGGTCGAAGATGCACAGAACGGCAAGGCTCAGGTCCAACGTCTCGCCGACCGCATCTCCGGAATCTTCGTCCCGGTCGTCATCGTTCTCTCACTGATGACGTTGGGTGCGTGGCTTTTGACCGGTCACTCGATGGTGACGGCGTTCACCGCCGCCGTTGCCGTGCTGATCATCGCGTGCCCCTGTGCATTGGGGTTGGCAACACCGACGGCGCTGATGGTCGGAACGGGCCGCGGCGCCCAGTTGGGGATTCTCATCAAAGGCCCCCAGGTTCTCGAATCCACCCGTCAGGTCGACACCATCGTGCTCGACAAGACCGGGACCGTCACCACCGGGCGCATGAGTGTCGATTCGACAGTCGGCGCAGATGGCGAGAATATCGACGAATTACTTTTTGTCGCAGGAGCGTTGGAGGACGGCTCCGAACACCCGATCGCGCAGGCCATCACTCTTGCAGCTCGGGCTGACGGCCGGCCGTTGCCGAGAATCGAAGGTTTCTCCAACCACGACGGCCGAGGCGTCTCCGGTGTCGTAGACGGCCGAGCCGTTGCTATAGGTCGGCGAACCTGGTTGGAGCAGGACTGGTCTCTCGTCGCACCCAAGAATCTGGAAGTGGCCGCACACGACGCGGAAGCCGACGGAAAGTCCCCGGTGTGGGTTGCGTGGGACGGTTCGATCCGCGGAATCGTGGTCGTGTCGGACACTGTCAAGGACACCTCGAAAGAGGCCATCACTGCATTCCGAACCTTGGGACTACGTCCCATCCTGTTGACCGGCGATAATGCTCGCGCCGCCGTCGCCGTCGCAAAACAAGTGGGGATCGAAGCCGCCGATGTCATCGCCGAAGTCTTGCCCGCGGACAAAGTAAGCGCCGTCAAAGACCTCCAAAGCCGTGGGTATACAGTCGCTATGGTCGGTGACGGTGTCAACGACGCCGCTGCTCTGGCACAAGCAGACTTAGGTCTGGCCATGGGCACCGGCAGCGATGTCGCCATCGAAGCCTCCGATCTCACCCTTGTCCGAGGCGACCTGCGCTCCGCCGCAGATGCGATCCGTCTGTCGCGCTCGACGTTGAAAACCATCAAAGGGAACCTTTTCTGGGCCTTCGCCTACAACGTGGCGGCGTTGCCTCTGGCGGCGCTGGGGTTGTTGAACCCGCTGATCGCCGGCGCTGCCATGGCTTTCAGCTCCATCTTCGTCGTCACGAACAGTTTGCGCCTACGACGATTCACCAGTCATGCCACAAGCTCCGATCACTGATTTGATCCCGAATTCGACTGCCCCGATGACCTTCCGTCTGCCCTGAACTCTTCGGACGCGATGTGCGGGAGAGGTCCCACTGTCCACCCGCAACGAATCCAAAGGTTTCACTTCACGACGACCACCATCACGGACGAGGGCAGTCGTCGACTGCTTGGGACACCATGGTCCTTCATCGAATCTTCACCAAACATCTAACCAAGGCATATCCGCCACCGGCAGGCTCAGTATTGAGACACACGTGGACCCCACAACATCACGCCCCAGAGGTGCCGACGATCTGCCACAACACGGGAACATGCCACCGAGGTATCCGCACAGTCGCTGCCGCAAGAATGGCGGTCACAACGAGAGGGCGCAGAGATGAATCGAACCACCGTTCTCGAAGTACAAGGATTGCAGTGGGCGACATCGAAAGCCGCAGTCGAATCAACTCTCCTTCGCCGACGTGGCGTCGTCTCTGCTGAGGCCAACGTCCTCAACCAAACTGCCACGGTCACCTACGACCCGGCTGCAACCTCGATACCCGAACTGTCCCAATGGATCCGGGACTGCGGCTATCACTGCGCAGGGCGATCAGTGCCCTCCCACAGCTGCGACCCCCTCTCCGAACCAAACGACAGCACCAGCGCCACGCCCTCTGAATACCACGTTCATTCAGACCACGCCGACACATCAACCGACGCACCGGTCGAACACCCCGGCGAATCTCCTCACGGCGAACACACAGCGCACGAACCACATGCTCAACACTCTGCACAGGACATGATGGGGCACGGAGGCGCCCACGCCGGAATGTCGATGGACGACATGGTCCGGGACATGCGAAATCGCTTTCTCGTCGCTCTCGTTCTGTCCATTCCGATCATGCTGTGGTCCCCGATGGGGCGCGACATGTTCGGATTCACAGTTCCCGCCCCGTTCGGACTCCGCGACGACGTATTCACCCTGATACTGAGCTTGCCAGTGGTGTTCTACTCGGCCTGGATCTTTTTCGACGGCGCTTATCGGGCTCTGAAGGCCCGCACCCTCGACATGATGGTCCTCGTTGCCGTCGCCGTCGGGGCGGGTTGGCTCTACAGCGTCGCCGTCACCTTCACCGGCGGCGGCGAGGTCTTCTACGAGGCCGCGTCGGTGCTGACGGCTTTCGTCCTGCTCGGACATTGGTTCGAGATGCGAGCCAGAGGTGGAGCCAACGACGCGATTCGCACACTGCTCGAACTGACCCCGCCATTGGCAATCGTGTTGAGAGACGGCGAACCCGTCGAAGTTCCCACCGCCGACGTTGTCGTCGGAGACCTGTTACTGATCCGACCAGGCGGCAAAGTCCCTGTCGATGGAACGGTCGAGAGCGGAACTTCCGAAGTCGACGAGTCAATGGTGACCGGGGAAAGCCTTCCCGTATCCAAAGAACCGGGATCCGCAGTCATCGGGGCTTCCATCAACACGACGGGCACACTTCGCGTCCGAGCAACCAAAGTCGGTGCCGACACCGCCCTGTCCCAAATAGTGGCGTTGGTCCAGGAAGCGCAGAACTCGAAAGCGCCGGGGCAACGGTTCGCTGATCGGGCCGCGTTCTGGCTCGTCCTTGTTGCTTTGATCGGCGGCACCGGCACCTTCCTCGTCTGGTGGGCGGCGGGTGCAGGAGTGCAGACCGCGCTTCTGTTCGCGATCACCGTCGTTGTCATCACCTGCCCCGACGCTCTCGGTTTGGCCACGCCCACCGCCATCATGGTCGGCACCGGACTCGGAGCTCAACGAGGAGTGTTGTTCAAAAATGCCACCGCGCTGGAATCCTCGGCGCGCATCGAGACGGTAGTGATGGACAAGACCGGCACCCTCACCAAGGGTGAACCCGAAGTCACCGACGTCGTCGTCGACGGTATCGGCACCGATGAACTCCTTTCCCTCGTCGCGGCGGTCGAACGCGAGTCCGAACACCCCCTCGCCGGCGCGATCGTCCGCTACGCGACCGAACGCGGCGCCCCGGAGTTTCCCCTCACAAATTTCCGTAATGTGCCAGGTCATGGTGCGGCTGCGGAGGTGGACGGTCGTCGAGTGGCGGTGGGCAACCGCAAACTGATGATCGCCGAAAACGTCGACTTCGGCACATTGATGGGTACACGCGACGACCTCGCGGCCAGCGGGCGCACAGCAGTACTCGTTGCCGTCGACGGACAGGGCGTCGGGGTGATCGCACTCGCCGACGCTGTCCGAGAGACTTCCGCCGCCGCAGTGGCGGCGCTGCACGACTTGGGCGTCGAAGTCGTCATGCTCAGCGGCGACAACGAAGCCACCGCACAGCGCATCGCGGGCCAGCTCGGTATCGATACCGTCATCGCGGAAGTGCTCCCCGGCGACAAAGCCGCCAAGATCGTCGAGCTGCAAAATGCCGGCAAAAAGGTTGCGATGGTCGGGGACGGAGTCAACGATGCTCCCGCGCTCGCACAAGCGGACCTCGGTATCGCCATCGGCGCAGGTACCGACGTCGCAATCGAAACAGCGGACCTCGTGCTGATGCGGTCGGACCCACTCGACGTACCGGTCGCTCTACAAATCGGGCGAGGCACCCTCCGCAAGATGAGACAGAACCT
Source organism: Rhodococcus sp. T9N (assembly GCF_024436645.1). Classification (NCBI taxonomy): domain Bacteria; kingdom Bacillati; phylum Actinomycetota; class Actinomycetes; order Mycobacteriales; family Nocardiaceae; genus Rhodococcus; species Rhodococcus sp. T9N. The sequence continues at coordinate 64,592 of NZ_JAMSKS010000081.1, forward strand.
CGGATGGGCAGTCGGGTACAACGTCATCGCCCTCCCCATCGCCGCTGGAGTCTTCGAACCCTCCCTCGGACTTGTACTTCGCCCCGAGATCGCGGCGCTGTCGATGTCCGGGTCCAGCTTCATCGTCGCAGTCAATGCACTACTGCTGAAGCGGCTACGCCTCCCTTCTCCCCCAGATCAACACCGGCCTTCACCCAGCACTACGAAGTCCACCTCACAGAACGTCTCATGACCCGACAACCGATCTCCCAGCGAAAGGGATTCCCCGATATGAAGAAGGTCCTCGCAATCAGTGCTGCAGCAACTGCAGCACTATTCGTCCTCACCGCATGTAACAGCTCCAATACCGATGAAACTACCTCCACGCCAACGTCAATGAGTGCCGAATCCAGTTCATCGGCGAACGCGAGCACTCACAATCAGGCAGATGTGACATTCGCCGAGCAGATGATCCCGCATCACAGTCAGGCCGTCCAGATGAGCGACATGCTCCTCTCCAAAGACGGTATCGACCCCCGAGTGACGACGTTGGCAGAACAGATCAAGGCAGCGCAAGCCCCAGAAATCGAGCAGCTGCAGGCCTGGTTGACCAGCTGGGGACAGAGTTCGTCCTCCTCTGGCATGAATATGCCGACCACCTCCCACAGCATGGAAGGCATGACACCCTCTACCAGCATGAACATGCCGATGCCCTCAGAGAGCATGGGGATGACGCCGGGAATGATGGAGGGGATGATGTCCGCCGATGACATGACCGCGCTGCAGAATGCACAGGGAACCGATGCCGCGAAACTGTTCCTCGCTCAGATGATCGACCATCACCGCGGAGCTGTCGCAATGGCGCAAACTGAAGTTGATTCCGGACAGTATCCCGAAGCTATCTCCATGGCGCAGACCATCATCAGCGCGCAAAACCAGGAAATCACCACGATGGAAGGCATTCTCGCCACGCTGTGATCACGACTTCCGGCGTTCATTGCTCAGATTTCAGTCGGATGTGAGCGCACGCGGCTCGGTGTCTCTGCTTGACAATTGACCTCGGCAGAGGCACCGAGCCTTCTAGGCGACAGGTCAATACCCCGGAGGACACCGAACACTATCGAGGCAACCTCATTTGTTGGAGGGTTTGGTAATTACACCCGAAGATATCCCGAGATCCGCACGCGCCGTCCTGCGTGCGCGGTCACATTCGTCGGGCTCAACATTCTGGTCAGGCTCCGTGGGATACCCACCAGCACGAGGTAGGAACGGGTGCACAAAAACCCACGCCTGAACCGAACCGATCTATTTGCATCAATCAGGTCCAGGCGCAAACCGAGCCCATCGATTAACGAGGGACAGGCCGGGTACGCAAACGAGAACAGACGACATGGAGGTCATGATGCAGGACGTTCGGCGGGGGATGACCGACTCCGAGTTGATCGCGGAGGCGTACCGACTCGAAAGCCAGCCGGTATTGAGCAGGTGCGACCACATCAGGTTGACACTGATACACGATGAACTCGAGTGTCGCGCAGGATGTCGGGAAAAGAAACTCCCTGACGCGGCGCCACAACGGCTTCCGCCTTGCAAGGGCAGGAAGTGCGCATGATTGACAAGTTTGATCACCACGTTCACACACTCACATCAGAATGGCTGCGCCACTCCCCCGGCATGCAGGCGCGGGGCTCCCCTGATCCATATGCCCCCGCGCCACTCTCACCCGCTCGCTCTCAGTTGAGTCCCGCGTACGAATGGAGGCCGGAGACATCCATCTTGATGATGAAGAGATTGAACAGCATTGCGACGAAACCGGCAATGATTATCCAGGCGGCACGGGTATCGCGCCAACCAGAAGTAGCACGCGCGTGCAGAGAGGCGGCGTAGATCACCCAAGCGATGAAGGAGATGTGAACGACGGTTGAAAACTAGACCACCCGTCGTTTCTGGACTAGTTTTCAACCGTCGTCAACAGGAGACCGTTTCCTTGGGGTCCCATCCTTCTTGACAACATCCAATCGCGCACTAGGAGCGTTCGGGGACCGCAGTACCGATCGAGTCCTTCGACACACAAGTACGCACTCCGCACGCCCGCTCACCTTTCAACCGCTGCCGAAACGCGCCCGCCATCAAAGCCAGTGAAATCAGCCCCAGGACCGGTTGTATCGGTGCCCACAGATTCAACGCACCCGTCACACCGACAGTCATGATCACCAATTTGTTGCACACCGGACAGCCGACGGCCAACAGAGCCAGCGCATTGCTGCCAATGCCCACGCGCGAGGGTGCTGCAGAACTGGATTGCGTTCGCACATACGTCGCGAGTATCAATCCACTCAATATCGCGTTCGCGATCCACACCGGATAGTTCCACCACAGCACCGGAGTCATCCGCTGGTAGAACGAAGTCGGCACTATCCCGGTGGGGACGCCGACGATGAGCGCTGCTGCCACCGCACCTGCCGACGCAGTAATCCAACGCCAGAGCGACCAATTCGTCATCGCCGATGTCCCTCCCTCATACAGTGAACTACTAAAAGAGATAGTAGTTCACTGTATGAGACGACCGGAAACGGCAATCCTTCAACGACTTGCATCCCACCCGACAGGGGTATCACCGAGGTGCACGTGTGTGAAAGCGAAGTCTCCACGGCGATCGAATACGATGCGCGGGACAGCGGGAGTTTGCGCAGCGTCGAGGCAGGGCAACCGAGGCCCGCACCGACAAACGTGAGCGCGGTAAGAGTTCGCGTAACAACGAATCGGTCAGTGCGGCTGTCGTCTTGGTAGGACCCCGTTTGGTGAGCCACTCGCTATCAGAGAATCAATGCGTGTGAATACAGCTGGCAGCTGTACTCATTCGGAGTGCGGTAAGCCAGCGATGAATGCCGATGTCGGGTGTTGTAGTCCTCCTTCCCGTCCTCGATGACCACCCGGGCTTCGAGGAGGCTGTGGAACTCGTTCATGTTCAGGCATTCGTCACGGACTCGGTTGTTGAAGGATTCGATGTAGCCGTTCTTCCACGGCTGACCAGGGGGAACATATCCGATTCCCAGTCGGTCCTCGCAGAACGTCCGCAACGCCTCGGAGATGAATTCGGGTCCGTTGTCGCACCGCAACACCTGTGGCGGGCCGCCCCAGAGCGCGAACACTTTCTCCAGGGCGGCGACGAGATCCTCTGCCGGGATGGATCCCTCGACCATGTTGAGCACCGACTGGCGCGAATGCTCGTCCACCATTGACGCGATCTTGAACTTCCGTTCGTCGGTGGTGAAGTCGAACTGGAAGTCGATCGCCCACACCACCTTCGGTGCATGTGCCTCGGCAATCGGGGTGGTCGAAGCGTCGGCTCGTTTGCGGATTTTGCGGACCTTCACCCGCAACCCTTCCTCGCGCCAGAGACGCTGAACCTTCTTCTTTGTTAATCACCCAGCCCATGGCACGCAAGTCCGCCCACGCCCGACGAAACCCCTTGCGGGCATTCGCTTTGGCCCAGTCTCGCAACCACTTCCGCAGATCGGCGTCCGGATCGTCCGGGGTGTCTCTCGCAAGCGCTTTTCGTTGGGTGGATCGCGGTTGCCCGACGATTTTGCAGGCGAAACGCTGTGAGAGCCCCATCGTTTCCTGGAGCATGACGACAGCGTTTCGTTTGGCGGTCAGGCTCAGAATTTTCCAGTGATAATGGAATCAACCCGTTGACGGAACGGCCTGACCCAGAATTTTCCGAGCAATCTCCTTGAGTGCAGCCTTTTCGAGTTCGGCTTCGGCGAGGAGCTTCTTGAGCAGGGCGTTCTCGTTCTTGAGTTCTTTGAACTCTTTGGCGTCGTCGGCTTTCATGCCGCCATACTGCTTGCGCCAGTTGTAGAGCGTCGGCACCGAGACGTCGAGTTGTCGGGCGATTTCCTCGTCGTCGGCGCCTGTGGCGGCAAGTTCGTCGCCGTGGCGCAGTTTTCGGATGATCTGTTCGGGCGTGTGCCGTTTGCGTCCAGCCATGAGTTGCAGCCTTTCATGCCCTTGATCAGGGCGGAAGGATTCTCATAGCTTGCGGGTCACTTGATGGGGGTCATGCCAGTCTCATCCGTCGCCGGCACAGTCATCACCGAAATTGGGAACGAACTCATGGCGACTTCGTGTCCTCACTTCTTCCCGTCATACGTGCGACATATATTGCGTACACGTAGTTTGCGGACGACACGGCTCACTCGGATCCGTTTCCCGCCAGTGTGCTCGTTGTGGGATGGAACCTTCCGGTGTGAGCTTCAGCCCGAATCCGTTCCACCATGTGTGGGTGGTGCATCTCGAACGCCGGACACTCGGAGCGGATAGGGGCTCGGTGAAGTTGTGGCGTGGCGGCGGACAGCTGGTCGCCCACTCGAGAGAATTGCCATTGCCCCACGGATCGTCGACCGTGACGACTTCACCAAATCTGTAGCTCCTGAAGACGTTCCAGATGAACGGCAAGGTGAATGGTGAATGCACCCAAGACGAAGGACTCTACGGTCGAGATGGAGTTCAGTACCGCAAAGTCGTCCAAAGGTAGGTAATCCGCTTAGCGGCGCGGCATCCCCTCGACGCCGAGCCAGTGCTGCACGAGGAAGGTCATGTGGAATCCGCGAACGCCGCTTAGAAATGCCATTTGCCCAGCCACTCATCCATCACTCGGCCAGTCATCTTAGGGAACCAGAAGTAGATCCGCGCGTACGTGGTGAACACAACCGTACCGAAGACCACGTAGTGAAAATGTGCCACGCCGAAGTAACTGTCGGTGACCTGAAAATCGAACGGTGGTCTGGCCAGAAGCACCTCCGAAAGACCATCGACTAAGAAGGTGATCAAGAAACTGATCGAGAACAGCATCGGCGACTCGAAAGTCAATTGCCCCTTCCACCAATCCCGATAACGCCAACCCCACGATCCCCACATGTCCGCGCGCACGCCCGGCGAAACTCTTATGGAGACAGACGTACGCAACGATTTTCGCCGACCTCTGAAGCCAACCGTACCGCCGACGGAGAAGAGCTAGAGAAGCCTGGTCACATTGGGCACCATGCCGTCCCAACGCACCGGGGAAACCTTGACCACATCGCCGGACTGCGGGGATTCAAGCATCTGATTGTTGCCAAGGTAGAGCGCCTCGTGCTGACTTGCGTTGGGCCCGTAGAAGATCAGATCCCCTCGCTTCATCTGAGAGGCTGGAACCTGCCTTCCCGCGGTGTACTGGTACCCGGAGTAGTGCGGAAGTGAGATTCCCACACCAGCAAACGCATAGATCATGATTCCGGAACAGTCGAAGCCTGCATTTTCGAAATCACCGAAAGTGTCCGCGACTCCGCCGTCACGAATTCCGACGGTCGGCCCGTTTGCGTCTCCGCCTCCCCACGAATAGCGGACACCGAGTTGCGACATTGCCCGGTCGATGACAGTTTCGATGGCACCGTCACCGGTGACCGAATTCTGACCGTCGTCACTCACGCCACCTCCGGGCTCCGTCGTAACCGACGGAGCCTTGGTTGGAGAAGCAGGCGGTGACGGCGTAGCCGTCACCGACGTGGGAGCCCTTGTAGAAGCAGCAGACGGTGACGGCGTAGTCGTCACCGACGGCACCTTCGTCTCCGAGGAATCATCGCTGATCTGGGTATGCGGACGCTGTCTGCTGGCAATGTCCGCGGCGCGATCACGTGCAATTTGATCCGCAGCAACCCGGGTCGCAGCTTCCGATGCTGCTTGCTGCGCTGCGGCGATCGCCGCAGCGGTAGCTGCTTCCTCTGCTCTGCGCTGAGTATCCCACTGGTCGTAGACCTGACGCTGGTTCTGCAATCCCGTCGCGCTGTTTCTCGCTGCCTCCAACTCGATTTGCGCGGAATCGCGCTCCTTCATGACCACTGCCTGTTGCTCTGTTGCCGACTTCTGCGCATCCGTCACGCGCTGGATTGCTTCCATTGCGAGGGCTTTGTTGTCTTCTGCTCTGGCTGCAGCAGCGTCGGCGGTCGCCTGGGCCGCCCGTGCCACAGACTCCGTGTTCGATCGCGCCGTTCGTGCGCGCTGAAGCTCGTCCATGACCGCGTTGTGCTTCTTCGTAATCATCCGCACCAGGTCAGCTTTGGCCAAGAGATCGTCGGGGCTGTCGCTTCCGAGGAAGACGGTCAGCGAGCCGGCGGTGCTGCCTTGTCTGTAGCTGGCGGCAACGAAATCGTCGAACTGCTGTTGCGCCACCTCGATTGCCTGCCCAGCCACTCCCATGTCGGTGCGTGCAGCTGCCCCAGCAGCAGTGGCGGCCACCGCGACATCACGGGATGACTGAAGGTCCACCAACGCCTTGTTCACGTCCTCCCGCTTGATCGCAACCTGGGCGGCGATCTCAGCGAGTTGCGCATTCGCCGACGCAACGTCGTTGATCAGATCGCCGATACGGCCCAGAGTTTGATCCACGCGTGAGTCTGCCTGTTGCAACTCGGTATCGCTCGGATTCGGTGGCGGCGGCGGAACCGCCATCGCGATACCGGGAGTGGTTGCGACGATCGATCCGGCGAGAGCCAGACCAAGGACGGCGTGAGCGACTCTCGTGCGAGCATGCGTGAGTCGATTCCGTTGCCTCACAAACACCCCTCGTCCTCGACGACTCAAACTGCGCTCGACACCCATGTACTAAGGACAATAGTAGATAAACATCATCAACTGCCCCATATGACAAAAAGCGTCACATGTTTCCCTCGCGCACCACAGATCGGCTAACCGTGCTGTCGTACCGGATTGGACCAGAACGGCAATGCTCCTGACCTCGGGACCGTTCGCACCCGCTGCGTGGAATCGCCACCCCGCCTTGCTCAGGAATGTCGGGTGCACGCACGAGGCGCCGGCGGGCACATCCCGATTGTCATTGCGCCTGCTGAAGGTTCGTTACAGAGCGATGGTGATCGCCGCGGTGTGCAACTGGCCTCCTGTCTGGAACTCGATGAACAGTCGCCAGTCGCCGGATTTCGAGAGTTTCGCAGGTACATCGAATTCCGGACCTCGCTGATCGCTGTCCAGTGGCGTCAGATCAGCAAAGGCGAGAGTCTGTGCATGGATTGCAGTGACATGGACATAGGCGCCCTCGTAGCGCTGCACGTCGGATCCCTGCTCGTCGCCTCCGGCAATGTCCACCGTGAGCTCTCCCGACTGGCCGGGTGTGAGTTTCCCCGCGACCGTGAGCGTGTAGCCGTCGACCGAGGTCGACGGCATGGCGTGTGGAAGCCTTTCCGGAGTCCCCTCCCCAGGAACTGTGACCAGCTGCGAAAGCACCTGCGTTTCAGAGGTTTTCCCGCTAAGAGCCCTAAACTGGGCGTATACGCGGTATCTCCCGGGTACGAGGCCTGAGATCGGGGCGCTCCACGTGCCGTCGCCAGCCATGATCGGATGCAGATGCGCGAATCTCGTCGAGTCATCCCGAATGAAATACAGATGCATGAGCTGGCCTTGCTCTGCCTCGTACTCGGTTACCGCGCCACCCCCTGAATCGTCGATTCGGAATCTCCACGTCGTGGCTTGACCGGCGGGAATCATCGAATCATCAGTAATCAGCGCCATATCGGAGGTGCTGGACTCGAGCCCATTCATCACTGCCGAGGGTTCGCCGGCCTTGCTCGACGATGACTGAAGGGAAGGCTCCGCACTATCGGTACCGCTGTTCGTGCAGGCCGTGAGTGATGTCACGGCGGCGGCGACCACAGCCGCCACCGTCATGTACCGAGGCAGACTGCGAATATCCATCGGGTTGGATCGCTTTCTTTGTTCCACCGACCAAGGGAGGAGATGTCAGGGGTCGAAATGAAGGGTAGCCCGATCAGGAGATTGCCGATTGATCAACACATTCATCTCGCCCCAGCGAGTAGATCGAGGTTGGTAACACCACTGCAGCATGAGCTTCAGCGAGTGTGTCGCCGCACGCACTGATCACCTGGTCGTCGGACGCGCCGCCGAGGGACTCCGGCGTCGATTGGCCACATATGGGGTGAGCTCTTTACAGGGCAGGGATCGGGTCGTCGGCGATTCCGAGCCCGAGATGTTCGATGTGATAGACCGCTTCGTCGAGAAGCATCGCCACATGATTGTCGTACAGGCTGTACACGACGTTGCGGCCCTGCCGCGTCCCCGTCACCAACCCCATCGCACGCAGCAGTCGCAGTTGATGCGAGACAGCGGACTGCTCCATCCCCACCGCCTCCACCAGGTCACCCACAGAACACGCCCCGTGCCGCAGCCGAGTCAACATCCGCAGTCGACTCGGCGTCGCCAACGCCTGCAACGTGGCAGCCACCGTCGCGGCCGACTCCGCATCGAGCTGCGCGGGCGGTGTGGACGTGCCTTCGACTCCGTGACCCATGTGAAGCATCTTACCCATCATGATTACATGAAGAGGTCTTCATGTTTTCCTGTATCGTGGCGTTCGTTCCTACCCCCCTGCCCCCAGCCGGAAGCCGTGCCATGACCACCCCTGTACGCAGCGATCCACACACCGAGCCCGCGGCGCCCCGGGCCGCAACCGCCGTCCGCACCCGGCCGTTCGCACTCCCGGAAGTGCGGTGGGCAGCCATCGCGACCGGGCTGTTCGTCCTCGGGCTTGCCGCTCAGTTCGGCGGTGCCCCGACCTGGCTGTGGTGGACGCTGTATCTGGGCTGCTACGTCACCGGCGGGTGGGAGCCCGCACTGGCGGGCTTGCAGGCGCTTCGAGAGAAAACCCTCGACGTCGACCTGCTCATGATCGTCGCCGCGATCGGCGCCGCGGCGATCGGCCAGGTCCTCGACGGCGGCCTGCTGATCGTCATCTTCGCCACCTCCGGCGCGTTGGAAGCATTCCTGACCCAGCGCACCGCCGACTCGGTGCGCAGCCTGCTCGATCTTGCTCCCGAACGTGCCACCGTCATCGGCCCTGACGGGCACGAAACCATGGTGGATGCGGCGTCGTTGACGGCAGGTGATGTGATCGTCGTCCGGCCGGGCGAGCGGATCGGCGGCGACGGCCGGATCATCTCCGGAAGCAGCGATGTCGATCAGGCCTCGATCACAGGAGAACCCCTACCAGTGGCAAAACATCGCGATGACGAGGTGTTCGCCGGAACCCTCAACGGGACCGGCACTCTGCGAATCCGGATCGATCACGCGGCATCGGAGACGGTCGTCGCGCGGATCGTGGCGATGGTCGAAGAAGCGTCCGCCACCAAAGCGAAGTCGCAGCTGTTCATCGAGAAGGTCGAGCAGTACTACTCGGTCGGAGTCGTGGCCGCGACCCTCGCAGTGTTCTTCATCCCGTTCGCGCTCGGCGGCGCCCTGCAACCGTCGCTGCTGCGAGCGATGACGTTCATGATCGTCGCCTCCCCGTGCGCAGTCGTGCTGGCCACGATGCCGCCGCTACTGGCGGCGATGGCCAACGCCGGCCGCAACGGCGTGTTGGTCAAATCCGCCGTCGTGATGGAGCAGCTCGGTTCGGTCACCACCGTCGCATTCGACAAAACCGGAACCCTCACCAAGGGGTCCCCGGCCCTGACGGACATCCGGCCGATGAGCGGGGCGAACCTCGCCGCCGACGAGCTGCTCACGTTCGCCGCCGCGGCCGAGCATCCCAGTGAGCACCCGCTCGCTGACGCGGTCGTCGCCGCTGCCCGCCAACGCGGGTTGCAGGTGCCCCCTGTCGAAGAGTTCGACTCCGCCCCCGGCCGGGGAGTGCGAGCACGCCTGAACGGTCGCCGGATTCAGGTCGGCAGCCCCGCACACCTGCTTCCAGCGGCGTCGGCCGCGATCGCGGACCGTGCCACGGCGCAAGCGATGTCTGCGGCCGCCGAAATGGAAGCCGGCGGAAAGACCGCGATCGTGGTGATTGTCGACGCCGCACCGATCGGAGTACTCGGACTGGCCGATCAACTCCGCGACGGCGCCCGCGACGTCGTCGACGAACTGACCACCCTCACCGGACACACTCCGGTTCTACTGACCGGCGACAATCCCCGCGCCGCCGCTGCGCTCGCCGCACAGGTCGGGATCACCGACATGCGAGCCGGACTCCTCCCCGAGGACAAGGTCACCGCCGTCGCCGACCTCGAACGCAGCGGCGCGAAAGTGCTACTGGTCGGTGACGGTGTCAACGACGCCCCCGCACTCGCCGCCGCGCACACCGGCATCGCCATGGGCCGCGCCGGATCCGACCTCGCACTCGACACCGCCGACGCCGTCATCGTCCGTGACGAACTCGCCACCATCGCGCGCGTGATCGCCCTCTCACGCCGTGCCCGGCGCATCGTGATCGCCAACCTCGCGATCGCCGCCACCTTCATCACCACCCTCGTCCTGTGGGACCTGTTCGGGCACTTACCGTTACCCCTCGGCGTCGCCGGACACGAAGGCTCCACCGTCATCGTCGGACTCAACGGAATGCGACTACTTTCCCAACGCGCGTGGCGCTACGAGACAGGCAACCTCGGGTGGCGCCGGGCTCGATCCATCTAGAGAAGAGGTACATCTCCCAAGCAAAGGTCGTCCGCCTTCGATTGCCTGCGCGCTACGTAGTGGCGAAGGGAACCCGCGAGTTTTGCCGCGGGACGCCGTCAATGGACCACCCGCCATGAGCAATCTACTATTGACGATAGTAGGTTGTTGATCGACACTGTCCCAGACCGCTCGATCCGAGCATAGGAGAACTCCATGAGCTTGGCGCCGTTCCTCGTCGTAGTTCTCGGAATTCCAGCAGGAATGGCCGCCATAATTGGACTGATGACCGCGGGCAACGAGAGAAAGAGCCGAGTTGACCGACCGATGCGACGCATGCGCGCGGAGATCAGTCGACTCAATTCGGAGAACGCCGCACAGTAGCCCGGCACGGCATCAACCATGCTCACCGCCGATACACTCGTGCTGCATCTCATCTCGCAACCACGAGCGGGACCACGGACGTGGGGTCAAGATCCTTCCTCGGGAGAGGCGACGTCGTGCAGCCAAGGTCGGGCGCGAGAATCGAACTCCCAACGCAACACCAAATCGGATCTCATCACACTGTCCACGTCTTCCGACTGACCAGACAGCCGGCTTCCACATCGGGGCCGGAATGCGTCATCTCCCCTCCTGACATCCCGGCAAGCTTCAACCTACGGAAGGAGCGCGTCGGGTCGGGCGGGGAGTCGACCGGTTTCGAGGAAGATGATGCGTCGTCCGATTTCCACAGTGTGGTCGCAGAATCGTTCGTAGAACCGTCCGAGCAGGGTGATGTCGACAGCAGCTTGCACTCCGTGCGGCCATTGTTGGGCTTGGGTGACGGTGAACAGGCGCCGGTGCAGTTCGTCCATGACCGTGTCGGCGGCCACAAGCTCTTGCGCGTGAGCAGAATCGACGTGCCGCAGTATTACCTGGGTTTCGGTCGCCCGAGCCACTGCTGTCCTTCCCATGTCCGCTACGACTGCCCGCGCTTCGGGCGGTACGGCCGACGTCGGGTGGCGCAGGCGCGCGATCTTGGCGATGTGGACGGCCAGTGCGCCCATACGTTGCAGACTTGCGGCGATGTGCAAACCGCCAACGGTAAATCGGAGGTCATGTGCCACAGGGGCTTGTAAGGCGAGAAGTGAGAATGACTTGTGTTCCCAGTCGGAGGCGGCCCGCTCGAGGTCGGTGTTCGCGTCGAGTACTCGCTCGGCGGTGCGAAGGTCGGCATCGAGGAGGGCTGCCGTTGCCTCCGACATCGCTGTCACGGTGAGCCCGCACATCGACGCCAGGCCACACGAGAGGTCGTCGAGGCTGTCGGCGAAATGTGTGCGCATCTCATCACCCTAGATGTGTACCCAGCGGTTGTTTCGTCTTCAGTTCGATCCGGGGCATCGGGTCCATTGCGCCTCTTCTCGGCCTCCGTCCGGGCAATACCGTTTCTGTGCCCGCCGGTGACGGGTAGAAATGGATTGAAGCCGACAGCCGTAATGGGTGCTGTCGGCGAGGTGCCTGTGGTTAAGCAGTCAGCCGCAGGTGCCGACCACAACGCGATTCAGTCTGTCATCGGTCACAAACCGAGCAGCAGCTGATCGAATTGCGAACGCAACCCACCGAGTAGAGCGAAGTCTGCGCGAACACGGGCGCTCAACTGCTCGGACACCTGGCGGAGTTTGACGTTCTTCTGCTCCAAGCGCCAGATGAGAATGTCGAAGGCCCGCTCCGCGGAAATTCCGTACACGATCATCAGCATCACTTTGGCCTGCTCGATCGCTCCACGGGAGCTACTGATCTCATCGACCAACTCGTCGACCGACTCCCTGACCCATGCGGTCGAGCGTTTCGGTGACGTCTATGTAAAGACCGGCACTACCGATTACTTCGTCGTTGCCGCCGAGGATGCTGTCGCCCACCACGATTCACCGATCTCGTCACACCATTTGTGTCGACGATGCGATGTCTACTACTGAACGGCCCAAACTGGTCGCCGCCGGCACCGCCCTCTACGAGGCGTGAGGCATTATCTTCCTCGAAGACCAACTCGCGGAAGCCCGCCGCATCAACACCGAACTTCAACAGCAAGAAAGCGGACCCGGCGCATCACCCGAATACGCCCAGCACCTCCGACATCACCCCTCCCCCAATACTCTCCGCTACGCCACCACACCCACCTTCGCGGACTGCATCTTCACAGGGCGGATCTGTCCGAGCGGAAACGTCAGGAGTCGAACGCAGACAATGCTTTCGCTACAGTCGATCAATGCAGCACCATCCCGACGTGGCGTTGCACTCGGCCCACCGAACGCGATGTCGCGCAGGCCGAAAATTCGGTGGGCCGCCTCTGACTGCGCGCCCGTCGACCCTGACACCGGGCCGCACGGCCCATCAGGTCGGACGTCTCACCCTGACCTGGTGAACCACGGTGGAACTGTGTCCCCCCAACTGGCGAAAACACATACCCTCGCTCGGCCGCCGAAAACATGGGTACAGAAGAATTTCACCCCGGACAGCGCCTAGGAACCTTCGATCTTGCCGCAACGCCTGGCCGGGGGCAACGCCTAGAACACACACTCGTCTACGCGACCCCCATGGTGGCAGACATGGATTGATGGTGTCGACGTGTGCTCAGCACGTACCCGTGCGATCGCGTCGCGTTTCACTCGCGAGTGCATGGCAGCATTTTCCGAAATGAGGAGAGTGGGGCAAAGCACCACGGCAAACAGGACAAACCTCACCTCGACCGCCCGCGAAGCGTACGGCCTAGTCGTACACGTCCGGGAGCGGGCGCCGGCATCTACCGGTCTCATCGGTCCTCTGCCTTGTATGGTCGTCGAGACTGCCCTCCCGGCGTCAGCGCCCCATCGGTTGGGTAGAGCACATATGGTCCTGCAATGATGCACGGCCCAATCTCGCAGTTGCACCGAAAGCTCGCTCTCACTCGTCGATCTCGGCCAGAGAACCACGAACGGCACGGAGGACCTCACGAGATCAGTCCGAAAGCGAACTCCATGCCACCACAGCATTTTTCGCCGTGTCGCAAAGTCAAGACGGTCGGTGCTACGCCTGCAGCGCAAGTTTTCCAATCTGTAACTTCGATTATCTGTGCGCTAGCCGCCGAAAAGCAGTCCAGTGCAAGCCGAACCTCTACGCAATACAGTCAGGAGAACCTGATGACACCACACCCGAAGAGGGAGCATCACCGTGATCCGTCAAACGCCTGAGTCCGCGGGCGTGAGTGGTTTCAGCGACCGCCTCAGTGCTCGTTGATCCCAGGCCCTTGATGAGTGTGTATTGCGCACCGATTCGACACCGTAAAATCGACCGGGAAGCCATGCAGTGCAGTTATTCGCGTAACACGCGAATCTCGGATCTCTCCATCCCAGGCATCGTCGTGATCGCGCGCAGCGGGAGTTGGCATGCCATGTTCGAGCCCACGAGCTTTCATTTCCCCGTTCACATAGTAGAACCGCGCCTTTTGATTCGGGGTGTGGCGATCAAACCTGTCGTACAAGTATTGGTACTCCGCGACCAGGTCATCGCCCGTCATTCGGTAAACCGACAGAGGCGCCTCGTCATTCGTCATCGAATCGCCTCCTTGATACAGCGGCGCCGCAAGAGAATCTCGAAGACCATTCCCCGGCCGAGCGGACTTCGCAACGTGGATTTGCGGTTGACCCACGGGACAATTACACACCTGTCTCCGACGGGGTCAAAGGATGATCCCAGCTTTCGATCGGCTTCGGTCATGCCACCCCAGGTTCCGTACGGCTCACCAGCACCCAGGGCATACTCGCGACAACTACCGAGCAGGGGCAGTTCTGACAAATCCGCCGAGTCGGCGAATCCCACCGGCTTCCAGCAGTAAGACCACCCTCCACCGGCACTCGAACCTCGCCTTCCGTCACGCCCTCACCCGAATAACCTATAACCAAACCCGTGACTGCATTCAAACAAGCAGCAGGAAGGCAAGACACGAAGGAACCCCCCGCCGCCTCGAACGCACCAGTCGCGCCCCGCGACGTAGCCTACGAAGATCATTCTTTGGGCACTCATACGTTGTCTTCGCTTCGAACGCCACCGTGGACGTGCCCGTCGAGCTTCAATTCGATCACGAATCGCTCAGCTCAGACCGGCGTAGGAGTGCAATCCGGACACGACCATGTTGATGATGAACAGATTGAACAGCATCGAGACGAATCCTGCGATGTTTATCCAAGCGGCTTTGGTCTCGCGCCAACCTGCGGTCGCTCGGGCGTGGAGGTAGGCGGCGTAAATCACCCAGGCGATAAACGACATCGTCTCTTTGGGATCCCACCCCCAGAACCGACCCCAGGCTGCCTCCGCCCAGATCGCGCCGAGGATGACTCCGATACCAAAGAGAGGGAAGCCGACGATGACGGTTCTGTAGGCCAACCGGTCGAGTGTCTGGGCGTCGGGCAAACGACGAGCCATCGAACCTACAGGCCCGCGGCGCTCCGCGCCGGCGGGCTGTCGGATCCGTAGTAGGAACGCGAGGCTGGCCACGCCGGAAACCAGGAAGACGCCGCTGCCGATGCTGACGATTGTGACATGGATCGGAAGCCAGTAGGACTGCAGAGCCGGAACGACAGGCGCTGCGTCGGCGTAGAGCAGGGTTGCCGCAACGAACATCAGGATTAGGACCGGCGCCAGAAGAAAAACCCACATCGCGCGGTATGTCTGCCCACGCAGAAACACGATGCCAGTCGCCGTTGCGGCCGCGGTGGCCATGGTGACGAACTCGTACATGTTGCCCAACGGGAAACGTCCGGTTGCGAAGCCACGCAACACGATCGACACAAGGTGCAGTCCCAAGCCCACGACGAGAACCGCGGCACCCATGTTGCCGAGACGCTCGGGCACTGGCTTCGGCGGAGCCGAAACGATCCGTCCGGGCACTTCCGGCGACGGCGCCGAGACTCCCCCTGCCGCCACAAGCTTCCTGCTCCCCAACTCGAACCGGTGGACGTGGTCGGTGCGTGTCGCGGCGTAGTGCCAGATCAGCAACACGAGGGCTAACAGATACACGGCGAAGGCCGACTGGAACGACAGGTCACTCAGCCTGGCAATGGTTTGGTTGATGGGCACGGTGGGTCCTCTCCTGAGCCATCCGGGTTCTCAGATCAGATGCGGCCGCACCCGTCCAGCGAGTTTCTACTACTCGTACGTCATTCGTGGTCCATTAATCCGTGCCGCAGACTTGGCAGAATCGCACAACCTACAATTCCGTCTGGGATGCGCCGGACCCGCCGTACGCGTCATTGCCCGACCTCGGCGCACTGCGGTTTCGATCAGTCGTCCGTTCAGATCAGCATGCCCGTAGAGGTCGGCGAGGGCACATATTGACTACTATGCCCGATAGTAGTCAATGTTGTGTGGCTCAACGGGGAGTCACCCGGAAAATGAGGCTGCCGTCGGATACCGCGTTCCGCGGCGCTGAGTGATATGCCAAACCCCTCAGGGCGCAAGGGCTCGCTGACGCAACGAACATTGCCATGTCACCGAGCGAACACGTTGACGCATTGATCTGCTGACCGACCCTCCGGGGACGCGACTTCGCGCTCACGGCAACGCTTCTAGGTGCACTGGACCACGTGCGCGATAGATGGGCGGATGTATGAATACGCTCACCAAAGGCGGGGTCGACCGTGCATCCGCATTGAGCCTCTGCTCCGACAACCTCACAACCCGAACCGCTACGCCAGAAGTCGCCGAGCTTGAGAGTCGCCCCAAACGGCTCCCAAACCGGACTTTACATGCATAGGTGCGCATGTAACAATACCGGAGCGGGAAGGCTTGTCCGCGAAGCGAGAAGGTGGCGTGCTTGAAGTTTTGGTCGCGAGTTTCAACCATGCAGATGCGTCGTCACCGGCGAACTGAGTCGCAACTGACCGAGCCGCGCCGAACTTAGGCCACGCTTGTCCGTCCACCGACCTTTCAATCGGACATCAATAGCCGTCGCGCGAGTGTGCGCATCCTGCGTGGCTCGTCCCACCACCCACCGACGCGAGGAGTGCCGATGACCGAGTCAGCGACCGACGGAGCCCCCACGCATCCGGTGATCCATCTCTCACAGCTACTGAAGCGACCAGTGATCGCACGGAATGGGGACATCGTCGGCGCCCTAGACGATCTGATCGTGCGATTGCTCGGCGTGGACACCTACCCGACGGTATCCGGGCTGGTAGTCAATGTCGGTGGTCGGCGAGTGTACGTTTCTGTCGAACGGATCGAGCACCTCGACGGGGACCGGGTGATGCTGGCGCAGAACAAGGTGGACCTGCGCGGGTTCGAGCGCCGCGAGGGCGAGGTACTGCTGCGTTCCGACGTCCTTGGCCATCGGCTGATCGACGTCCCGGCCGCGGAGCTGGTGCACGCCTACGACATCGAACTCGAGAACCCCGGTCACGGGTGGGTACTCGCACGGCTCGACACTCGCCGCCCGGCCCGGTTCTTCGGCTTAATCAAATCCCATGGAGGACACGCCAGTCGGGATTGGAAAGCGTTCGAACCCTTGATCGGCCACAAACACAGCATGGTAGTGCGGCGGGTCGGCGGGCGAGTCGGCACCCTTAAACCGGCGCAGATTGCAGATCTGCTCGAGGGCGCAGACAAGCGCGAGGGTGGGGAAATCCTTGACCGCGTCCACACCGACCCCGAGCTTGAGGCGGACGTTTTCGAAGAGCTCGACCCGGGCAAGGCCAACAAGCTGCTCGCCGACATGAGCGACGTCGAGGTGGCCGGTGTGCTTGGTCTCATGCGCGCAGACGACGCCGCCGACGCAGTCGCAGAGTTACGACAGTCCCGCCGTCGACGAGTGCTCGATCTGATGCCGGCCGGCCAACGCACGAAGGTGATCACACTAATGGGGTTCAATTCGTCCAGCGCCGGCGGCCTGATGAGCGTCGACGTCATCTCCTGCGCCGCCACCGCCACTGCGGCGCAGGCCCTGTCGGCAATCTCAGCAGCACGGTCCATGCAGCCCGAGGCTCTGCTGAAGGTGCACGTGCTCACCGACGCCGGCCGGCTGATCGGGGTGGCGTCGGTCATCCGGCTGCTGCAATCGGAGTCGGTGACCCCGATCGTCGACATCATGGACACCGACCCTGTGCGCGTGACCCCCGTGGCGGACCTAACCGAGGTGGCGGTGCTGATGGCCGACTATAACCTCGCGACGATCCCAGTCGTCGACGATGCCGACCACGTCGTCGGCGTGGTCACCGTCGACGATGTCCTCGAGGCCTCCATCCCCGACGACTGGCGACGGCGAGAACCTGCACCGAGGCCCATCGTCGAGCGCGCCACCGACCACCCTACGACCAACACCACCTCCACAGATCCAGGCGGTGATGACCGTGGCTGAACCCGAGATCACCGACGCCACCCCGGCACATACGCCTGTCGGTATGCCTGAACCGCGACCGTCCGCAGTCCTCGATTCCGCGCACCTCGGCGACATCGAGGGGGCGCTCGGAAGAATCAGTTTGTCCGACAAGGAATCTCGCCGCAC
Organism: Rhodococcus sp. T9N; assembly: GCF_024436645.1. NCBI lineage: Bacteria > Bacillati > Actinomycetota > Actinomycetes > Mycobacteriales > Nocardiaceae > Rhodococcus > Rhodococcus sp. T9N. The sequence continues at coordinate 82,542 of NZ_JAMSKS010000081.1, forward strand.
TTTCAAGGCTCGGATGCTGACCATGTTGGCGATCGTCGGGCCTGGCCTCATCGTCATGGTCGGTGACAACGACGCCGGCGGTGTTGCCACCTACGCGCAGGCCGGCCAGAACTACGGGTACTCGCTGCTTTGGGTGTTGCTATTGTTGATTCCAGTGCTGATCGTCAACCAGGAGATGGTTGTCCGACTCGGGGCGGTGACCGGGGTGGGGCATGCCCGGCTGATAAACGAGCGCTTCGGCCGCGGGTGGGGCTGGTTCTCGGTCGGCGATCTGTTCGTATTGAACTTCCTGACCATCGTCGCCGAGTTCATCGGAGTTTCACTGGCCGCCAGCTACTTCGGCGTCTCACGGTACATCGTCGTGCCGACCGCTGCGGTCGCGTTGATCGCGATCATGGCCACCGGCAGCTTCCGCCGCTGGGAACGTGCGATGTTCGTCTTCATCGCCGTCACGGCGGTACAGATCCCGATGCTGCTGCTCTCACACCCAGACTGGGGTCGCGCTGCCCGAGACTTCGCGATTCCGGGCGTCCGAGGCGGGATCACCTCGGACGCGGTGTTGTTGATTATCGCAATCGTCGGCACCACTGTCGCGCCGTGGCAACTGTTCTTCCAACAGTCCAACATCATCGACAAACGGATCACCCCGCGGTTCATCAGCTACGAACGAGCCGACACCGTCCTCGGGGCGCTGGTCGTCGTCGCCGGCGCAGCGGCATTGATGATGACCGCCGACTACGCCGCCCGCTCAACTGGCAGTGTCGGAGAATTCGTGGACGCCGGCGACATCGCGCGCCTACTCAGCGCGAATGGTTCCGTCCTCGGCCCGATCTTCGCGATCGTGCTTCTCGACGCCTCGATCATCGGTGCCGCTGCGGTCACTCTGTCGACCAGCTACGCCTTCGGTGACGTGTTCGGGATCAGCCACTCGCTACACCGAGGGTTCAAGGAGGCCAAACCCTTCTACCTCTCATACGGTGCCATGGTCCTCCTTGCCGCGGGGATCGTGCTGATCCCCGGCGCACCGCTTGGACTGATCACTACCGCCGTGCAGGCTCTTGCCGGACTGCTCCTGCCCAGCGCGAGCGTGTTCCTGTTGCTGCTGTGCAACGACCGGCAAGTACTCGGACCCTGGATTAATCCGCGCTGGCTCAACCTCGTCGCCGGGCTGATCGTCGCGGTCCTGCTGATGCTCTCGGGAATCCTCATGGCCACCACCGTTTTTCCCGACCTCAACGTGGTGACCGCCTCAATATACCTAGGGATAGCGTTGGTCGTCGCTGGCATCGTCGCAACAGTTGGCGTGCGGTGGCTCGACCGGCGCCGCGGCGTAGTCACCGCTCTGCCCCCTGACGTCGGGCGAGAGGCAAAGATGCAGTGGCGGATGCCGCCGCTGACGCTGCTCGAACCGGTCGTGTGGTCCTCCGGAACGAAACTGGGCATGCTGGCCTTGCGGGGCTACCTCGTCATCGGCGCGATACTTCTCGTGGTCAAGGCTATTCAACTCGGCAGCCGATAGGATGCCGAGCCGCAGCCAAATGAGAGTGCGAGTACCAGCAGCTCGGGAGTCACCACCACGCGGGATGCCGGTCTCGATGCCGTGCTCGAGAACCTCACGGTCGCTGCGCCGCAGACCCAGGCAGAACCGGTAGGTGACGAAGAACGCGATCGGGGGGCAGCAGCACCATGCCGATTCGGCCGATCCACATCATCGCGTTCAGCGAGATGTTGAACTTGTACGCAATGATGTCGTTGACGCAGGGGATCGTCAGACCAGGTAGAACGCGATGACCATCGCGCCGATCGCGGTGCGGACCGGAACGTCCCGCGGACGCTGCAGCAGGTTTGCCTGCGTGCGGTGGTAGTCGGAGATTCAGCACCGATCGCAGGGCTCGCGGGTTCGGATGCTGCGCTTCCTCGTCGTGGTCGTGGTACTGATGGCCGACTATAAACTCGCGACAATCCCAGTCGTCGGCGTGGTCACCGTCGACGATGTCCTGCCGCCGGGCAGAACAACTTGACTCCGTAGCCGGGTACAGGGTTCACAATGGCAACATGCGTAGCAGTGAACTGGCCACCCTCACGGGTGAATGTGCAGACGTTGCGGTACTACGAACGGCGCGGACTCCTGCAGCAGCCTCCACGATCCGCCTCGGGATACCGCTCATATCCGGGATGAGGCGGTCGAGATTATCCGGTTCGTCAAACGCACCCAGGAACACGGCTTCAGCCTCGAGGAGATCAACGAACTTCTCCACCTCTACGGTGGCGGACCGGACGATTGCGACGCAGCGCGGAGACTCGCCCAGAAGAAGATCGCCGAGCTCGACGAAAAGATCCGAGATCTGCAATGCATGCGGGCCTCATTGACCGAATTCGCTTCCACCTGTGTACTACCGCGAGCTGACCGGCACTGCCCCATGCTCCAGACATTGCACACCGACGAAGGAACACCATGATTCAACTCGAAATTTTGCAAGTCCTGGACTGCCCCAACGTGCCGCTCCTCGAACAACGAATCGAGCAAGCTCTCGCGGGTGTATCGATCGAATGGGAACTGCGCCACCTGGTCATCGAGGATTCCCAATCAGCAGCACTCGCGGGTATGGCCGGGTCTCCGACGTTGCTCGTCGACGGCCACGATCCCTTAGCCGAGTCAAATCAGATCCCGAGCGTGTCCTGCAGGCTCTATCGCGATGCCGCGGGCGCTGTCGACGGCGCTCCTACTGTGTCGGCGCTGAGGAGAGCATTCGGAATGGATTGACCAACGTGGACAGTCGTTGACTGCTGCTCCGAATTCGGCTTCGGCAGCAGCGATCGCCGCGACCTAGCCCCTTCCCGGGTGACACCGGGGGATGAAGGAGGCTTCATCTATGCCGGCGTGGCCGCGGGAAACTTCTTCACGCGGTGCGCGACGCGCGACGCCTCTCATCTACGACCATCACCTCGTCGTTGATCCGGCGTCGCAACGATCGGAATGCGATCGCAGAGATGGCGAATCCGAGCAGCAAGGCCCCGAACAGTGACAAAGCGCCGGGGATTTCGAGGTCGAATACGGCGTTGATTCCCATGACGATCACTGCGAGCCCAGCGATCAGGGCGAGTCGAGCTGCGGTGTAGTACACCATCAATCGCACAAGCTTCGACCGTGCGATTCGTGTCATTCGCGTCGGCGGCCCTTGATGTGAATCCAGTGCTGGAATTTCGGGGCGGGCCGACGAGCTGGGACGACCCTCCGGGGCGGATTGACGTTTCACAGTGCTCGATTCAATAGTTGGACTCGGGCCCCTGCCGCTGCTGAGCGAGGGCCGGTGGAAGAACCAATATAGCTACTATGCACAATAGTAGTTCAGTGTTGTTCCCCGATTCGCCGCACCATACTTGGAGGAAGTGTATGCAGGCACGGTCGCGATGGCTCATGTTCTTCTTGGCCGTGATCGCCCTCCTTGTCGTGGCAATCTGGCCTCGATCCGAACCAACCGAATCCCACTCCCCAACCCGACCGCAAATGCCCCCGGCCGCATCCCAAGACGACGGCGAAGCTCTCGACCCGAGCTTCACATCTGCGACCGCAGCAGCGAAGGTTTCCTGCCCTGCGGCCCCGGCGGCACCGCCCGTGAACGGAAAACTCCGGGGAATCAAAGCGACGTGTCTTGGCGAGAGCACTGAAGTCGACCTCGGCGCAGCGCTGTCCGGGGAACCCACCTTGATCAATCTCTGGGCTTCGTGGTGTGGGCCGTGTCGATCGGAGATCCCGGTTCTGAACGATTACGCAGGCAGCCCCGGCGCCATCCGTGTGGTCGGCGTCAATGTCCAGGACGACATGTCAGCAGCACTAGCACTTCTCACGGACGCCGGCGTGCGCTATCCCTCGTTCGCCGCCATCGACGACGTCGGAATTGCACTGTCGGCGCCGCCAGTTCTGCCGCTGAGCTTCCTCGTCCAACGTGACGGGTCCGTCGACCAGGTCACAGCCCCCATGGTTTTCGAAAACACGGACCAAATACGCTCCGCCGTAAGTGAGTTGATGAAATGACAGTCCCCACACCCACGCGACAACGGATGCACCGCACCCCCCGAGCGCATGCCCATCCCCTCTCACTCATTGCTATCCTCACCGCGGTGGTCGTCGCCGCAAGTGGGTGCGCGAGCGGTACCGACGCGGTCGCTTCGGGTGCGAACTTCGATTTCGTCTCGCCTGGGGGGCAAACCGATATCTTGTACGACCCACCCGAGTCGCGAAATAGAATCGGCGCATTGGCCGGGCCTGACCTTATGACCGACGGTAACGATATCTCACTGACTGACTACGCAGATCAGATCGTCGTGATCAATCTGTGGGGACAATGGTGCGCCCCATGCCGCTCCGAGGCCGACGATCTCGAACGCGCCTACGAAGCAACCAAAGACCTCGGCGTTCAGTTTCTCGGGATCAATGTTCGAGATCCTCAACGTGACAAAGCTCAGGACTTCGTCGTCGACAACAACGTGAGCTACCCCTCGATCTACGACCCGTCGATGAGGACCTTGATAGCGCTCGGCGGAAACTATCCGACGAGCGTGATTCCCTCCACGTTGGTGTTGGATCGTCAGCATCGCGTCGCCGCAGTGTTCCTTCGTGCACTTCTCACTGAGGATCTACAGCCTGTCATCGAGCGTGTGGCGGCCGAACGGTGAACGACTTTGCCCAAGGCATCGGGTCCAGCTTCCAGACCGCCGCCTCGAGCGGTCCGTTGCTGCTCGCCGTAGCGGCGTGCGTTTTGGCCGGTCTGGTCTCTTTCGCCTCACCGTGCGTGGTGCCACTGGTTCCCGGATACCTGTCGTATCTAGCCGGCATTTCCGGAGCTGATTCTCCGGCGGTGACCCCTGAAGACGCGACCACGAGACCCGCAGCAGGCAGATGGCGGGTGACAGGCGCGGCAACGATGTTCGTCGCGGGATTCACGGTGGTGTTCGTTTTCGCCACCGCATCGGTATTCGGCGTGATCAGCACCCTGCGCATCAACGAAGACCTGCTCCAACGGGTGGGCGGGGTGATCACCATCGTGATGGGGTTGACCTTCATCGGCCTTATTCCTGCCCTGCAGAAAGACGCACGATTCGCGCCGCGACGAATCTCCTCCCTTGCCGGCGCACCTTTGTTGGGGGGCGTGTTCGCGTTGGGCTGGACACCATGTCTCGGCCCCACTCTCGCAGGGGTTCTTTCGGTGGCGGCCGGAACTCAAGGCACGACGGCAGCGCGCGGGGTGCTGCTGATCGTCGCCTACTGTCTAGGACTTGGATTACCGTTTATCGTGCTGGCGTTCGGGTCGGTGAAAGCGCTCCGAGGCGTCGGATGGCTCAAACGCCATTCACGAACGATTCAGATCGTCGGCGGAATAATGCTCGTCGCTGTCGGTCTGGCACTGGTCACCGGTGTGTGGGGCGTGTTCATCGGCTGGTTGCGCAACGAGTTTGTCAGTTCGGTCGTGTTGCCGATATGACAGAGAGTGTCCCCACGGGAGCTCGCATCCGTCGCCTCCCGAGACTGATTATCCGAGAAAGCATTCGAATGCTGCGCCAGTACTGGCGCAGATTGACGTCGATGAGTACCGCGCTCGTGCTCCTGTTCCTCTTGGCGCTGGCAGCACTCCCCGGAGCAATGCTGCCTCAGCGAAATCTCAACGTGCAGAAAGTGTCCCAGTACATTGCGGCCCAACCAACCCTTGGCCCACTGTTCGACAAGCTGGAGTTGTTCGACGTCTTTTCCAGTTTCTGGTTCACCGCAATCTACGTTCTCCTGTTTCTCTCTCTCATCGGCTGCCTGTTTCCACGCTTGCGGGCGCATCTCGGCGCACTCAGGAGCCAGCCTGTGCGGGCACCTCGGAATCTGTCCCGGTTGCCGCACCATTTCCGCGGCGAGGTAGATATCTCTCACGACGAGGCCTTGACGAGAGTGCGCCGGTCTCTCAAGGGTTGGCGCATCGCAGTCAATCCCGAAAATGATTCCGGAGTATCGGTTTCGGCGGAGAAGGGATATCTGCGCGAGGCCGGGAATCTGGTTTTCCACTTCTCGTTGATCGGGTTGCTCGTCACCGTCGCCATCGGCAAGCTGGTGGGGTACGAGGGTTCGGTCATCGTCATTGCCGACGGTGGTCCTGGATTCTGCAACACCTCACCCGCTGTGTACGACTCATTTCGCGCTGGAAGTGCAACTGACGGAACTGGTCTCGCACCGTTCTGCATCAAGGTCAACGATTTTTCCGCGGACTATCTCGATACTGGTCAGGCCGAAATGTTCACCTCCAACATCTCATACCAGAGCGGGCAGGACATCGCGACCAATACGTGGAAGGACTACCGTCTTCGAGTCAACGAACCGTTGCGTACCGATGGCGCCCGCGTCTATCTGACCGGCCACGGGTACGCGCCGCAGTTCACCGTCACTTTCCCCGATGGCCAGTCCCGTACCGAGACAATGCAGTTTCAACCGGACGACGCGGTGACGTTTCTCAGCAGTGGGGCGTTGCGTTTCGATCCACCCGGCGGTTCGTTCCCCGATCCGAACGAGCGCCGGAAGAATCAGATTGCCATCGAGGGACTCTTCGCGCCGACCGCGGCCTTCAGTGGGACGCTCCTGACTTCGTCGTTTCCCGACGCACGTGATCCTGCGGTCGCGATCGACATCTACAAGGGCGATACGGGTCTGGATACCGGCATTCCGCAATCGATCTTCTCGTTGAATACGGAGATGATCAACCAAGGAAGGCTGGTCAAACAAGATCGTGTGAACCTTCGACCGGGAGAGACGCGGACTCTCTCTGACGGAACACAGGTTCGGTTCGACGGGGCCAAGGAATTCGCCAATCTACAGGTGTCGTACGACCCTGCGCAACAGTGGGTTCTCGTCTTTGCGATCACGATGATGCTCGGACTTCTGACCTCGCTCGTGATCAGGAGGCGGCGCGTGTGGATCCGTTTACGCCCGGGGGCAGCACCGGAGCAGGTCGATCTCGAACTCGGAGGCCTCGCGAGGACCGATCATGCAGGGTGGGGCGGCGAATTCGACGATCTTTGTGAGAAATTGTGGACGGACCAGCACAGTTCTCCTTCTACGGGAGCGGGCCTGTGAGGGTCCCTTCGTCCGAACGTGCACTCACTGCCGACGGTGAACTCGATGCATGCCTGAAGAGTGGTCGCCCCAAACGGCTTTACGGTGGGAACGCTTTGCGTCTCGCGCTTTCGGTGGGCGCTGGGTGGCTGCTATTTCTCAGTTTTCCGCCGCGCACGCTGTGGTTTCTGGCCCCTGTCGCCATCGCCCTGCTGACCGCCGTTCTCCAGGGTCGCAGTCTCCGTGCGGGTTTCGGATTCGGCTATGCCGCGGGACTGGGATTCTTCGTTCCCTTGCTGCCGTGGGTCGGAGCGTATGTCGGTGCAACGCCTTGGTTGGCGTTGGCGGCGATTGAAGCGCTCGCGTTCGGCGTGTTCGGCGTACTGGCAGTGGCCGTCGGTCGCGCTCCCCTTTCCCCGGTGTGGATTGCGGGTGCATGGGTCACCGCCGAAGCACTTCGTAGCCGAATTCCGTTCGGCGGTTTCCCGTGGGGGCGTTTGGCCTTCGGGCAGGCGGACAGTCCGCTGCTGCCGTTGGCTTCGATCGCAGGGGCGCCAGGTCTTTCCTTCGTGACTGCACTGACCGGAACTCTCATCGCCTGGTCACTGGCCGGACCCTCCCGTGTTCGATGGCAAGCATTGGCGAAGGGTGGCGTTGCCGTCGTCCTCATCTTTGTGAGTGCATTGGTGACAAGTTCTCCCGGTGCCGCCCCTGACGAGGTCGTCACTGCTGCCGTCGTTCAGGGCAACGTGCCGCGACTCGGCCTCGATTTCAACGCCCAACGCCGAGCGGTGCTCGATAATCATGTTGCCCGCACCGAGCAGCTCGCTGCCGATGTCGCGGCGGGTCGCGCAGCCCGGCCACGGCTTGTTATCTGGCCCGAAAATGCTTCGGATATAGATCCTTTGGTGAATCGGGATGCGGCAGAGCGACTGGACCGAGCAGCCCGTTCGATCGGGGCACCAATCCTGGTCGGTACGGTTCTCGTAGGTGAAGCGAGCACATCGATCAACAGTGTCATGGTGTGGGATCCCACGGATGGCCCTGGCCAGCAACACATCAAACGACAACTCGTGCCGTTCGGGGAGTACCTGCCGCTCCGACCGATCATTCGTGCAGTGTCGTCGTACGCCGATTCTGCGGGCAATTTCGTTGCCGGGAATGGGAACGGTGTCGTCGACCTCAACGGAGTTCAGGTAGCTGTTGCCACGTGTTACGAGGTGGCCTTCGACGATCTGGTGACCGAGTCGGTCCAGGCGGGAGCCACCGTCATCGCGGTTCCCACCAACAATGCGACCTTCGGCCGGACGGAGATGACCTTTCAGCAATTGGCCATGTCGCGGGTGCGGGCAGTCGAGCACGGTCGCACTGTGTTGATCGCCGCGACCAGCGGTGTCAGTGCGATCATCACGCCGACGGGAGAGGTACGCCAACAGAGCGAGATCTTCACAGCACAGGCATTGACCGACGAGATCGCCCTGCGTTCCGATCTCACACCGGCAACACGTCTGGGCGCGGTTCCCGAGATCGCCCTGGCGGTGATCGTCCTTTCTCTCGCTGCCGCATCTCTCTTCGGGGGCGCGTACCGCTTCTGTCTCGGCAGAAGAACGAAACCATGAATTACTATGATTGATAGTAATTCAGTGTCGGTGCCAGCGCGCAAGGGAACGAGTCCACCAATGTCGAAGAACCGCAAGAAGAACACACCCCGCCCCCGCGGCGGTGGGGTGCCCGGTGGCCGAAGTTTTCCGTGGTCGATATCGATCGCAGTCCTGATTATCGCCGGCCTGGTCTCGGTCATCGCCTACAACATGGTGCCCAAGGCCATCGAGAGGACCGAAGCACAAAAATACGCTCCGAGCGCGGACAACCCGGACCCCTCGCTGTCCATCGAAGGGGTAACCGAAATCGAATACGCGGCCGGCAATCATATTCAAGCGCCTCAGCGCGTTGCATACGATCAAACTCCCCCCTTGGGAGGAGCGCACGATCAGTACTGGGCGACATGCACAGGCATCGTCTACCCGGAGCCGATACGCACTGAGAATGCGGTGCATTCACTCGAGCACGGTGCGGTCTGGATTGCCTACAACCCCGACTCGTTGAATCCGTCCGACGTCGACGCCCTTACCTCCCAAGTCAACGGTAAGCCGTATTCCCTGATGTCACCGTTCCCTGGCATCGATTCCCCCGTTTCGATTCAGTCGTGGGGGCACCAACTCAAAGTCGACAGCGTCGACGACCCCCGTATCGCAAAATTCATCACCGCCCTCAAACAGAACCCGAACACCCATCCAGAGGCCGGTGCCAGCTGTGCAACGGTCCCGGGAGGATTCGACCCGAACGCTCCTTTCCCCTTCGACGCATCTCCGCCAGGCCCTGACGCGATTCCCGCAGCGTCGGAGCAGTCAGCCACTGGTCTTCCCGCAGCAACGACCCCACCTGCGCCGGCGATCACGAGGAGTCGCGAAAATGGTTGAACACGAGGCGGTATCGATTCAATCCGAGTCGGTATCCGATTCATCGGGCAAACGCCATGCCACGCCGGCCGCAGTGTTGGTGGTCGGTATTGTCATCGCTCTGTTGATCGGAATCATCATCGGCCTGTGGGCAAAGGGGCGGATCGAGAACACCTCGCAGGGGGTCCCAGCCGTCGGCGCAGTGGAGGTCGGCTTCGCGCAGGACATGTCGGTTCACCACGGGCAAGCGGTCGAGATGTCGTCCCTCGCATTGGTGAACACTGCCGACCCCGCTATCCGTACGCTCGCGTACGACGTCGTCACTACTCAGCAAAGTCAGATAGGAATGATGCAGGGGTGGCTGTCCATCTGGGATCGACCCGCCCGGAGCACGGGCGAGTATATGGAGTGGATGCCCTCAACTTCCTCGGCGATGAATCACTCGATGCCCGGCATGAGCACCGGACAAAGTGATTCCGGCGTAACTGAATCAGTCGCGATGCCGGGAATGGCTTCTCCCGCCGAACTCGCGGAACTACGCACCCTGACCGGACCGGCATTTGAGATTCGCTATTTGCAATTACTGTTGCGCCACCATCAAGGGGGAATTCCGATGGCCCAATACGCCGCTGACAATGCCGATCTCCCCGTCGTGACAAATCTTGCTCGACAGATCGCCGCTACACAGCAGGCCGAATCGACCGCATTGCGAGAACTGCTCGCAGTGAGAGGTGCCCAACCGATCCCGATGAACTGACCACTCATCTCACACACCGTCGCATCCGCCGAACCCGATCATCGAGATGCCGAGAGCAGTCATCGACGGGGAAGGGTTTTGAGGAATTCGTTGTAGGCCTCGAGGTCGACGTCACCGTCCCTGGCGGCCTTTTTGTCGACGGCGGCGTTGGTGCGGGTCTCGTCGCGATTCCACCTCATCGCGAAAACCACCATGATGATCAACGCGACGGGTTCTCCGTACGACCATGCCAAAGCCCCCGCCATTTGTTGATCGGCCATCAGATCGACGTTCCAGGACGCCGGCGGATTGGTGAAGGTACTCAGGAGTGGCGAGGTTGCCATCATCAGGATCACGCCGATGAAAACATGGAGAGGCATTTCGACGAAGAGGTCGAAACATCGACCCAGGTTGCTTTGCTTGACGGGCAACGGCCCAGATGAGAGCACCGGAACGATGAACAACACTCCAGTGGCCAGGAAGAAGAGCTCCAGGCCTGTGTGACCGACCCAGGACGACGCCACCAGGTCGAATACCGGCGAGAGGTAGATGCCGTAGTAGCTGAACAGGAACAGTGGAATCGTGACGCCGGGGTGTAGCAGAATCTTCGCCGTCCGGCTTCTGAGTGCCGTCAATGCCAGCTTGAGGATCGGAATTCCCCACCCTGTGTGAGGGGTGGAGCGCAGCAGGAGAAGACCTGGGCTGCCGAGAACGAGCAGTGGTGGAATCGCCATCGACAAGGTCAAATGCTGGAACATCCAGATACTGAAGAGTTCGTACCCGTAGCCCTCGACGGCGAGCCCCGTGACCAGGATCAGCAATATACAGCCGAAGAGGAAGCTGGCCGTCCTCGTCCACGGCCACACCCGACCGGAAGACGTCACCCGGTAGACACCCCAGCCATACCACGCTGCCAGTAGGACTCCGATCAGTGGTAGGACCGGGAGCGGCTGCGGCGCCCACCCCACCATTGCTCCGAACGAAGGCACGGCCTCGGGTAAACGTATCCAGTCCATCACCTACGTGGTCCCTCCCCGCTCGTACTGTGTTGTAACATCTCAGCGCTTCGAGCGCTTGTCTCCGCGGAGAACGATGACCATCCCGATCACGAACAGGATTGCCACTGCGCCACCGAGAATCGGCAACAACAGTGGGGATCCGTCGTCGGAGTCGGCATCGGCGGTCGCCGCCGACGGCGCAACAGTTGCCGGAGGTGTTGCACCTCCGGGAAGCGGCGCCGCATTGTTCTTCGCCGCGTTCAAGGTGAAGGAGTACGACCCCGTGATCGGGTGTCCGTCCTCAGAGATCACCCGGTAACCAACGGTGTAAGTGCCAGACGACATCTGACCGGTCGTCACGAGAGAAACGCGCTCTCCCTGCACCGACGGCTCCCCGGCTCCGACCTGCGTCCCGTCGGCCGCACTGACGGTCACGTTCGCGAAACTCGTCTGAATCTCCTGATTGAAAACCAATTCCACCGAACTCGGCGCAGTGTCGAGAACTGCGTCGGCGGATGGAGTCGATCCGACCAGTGCACTGTGTGCTTGCGCGGTGCCTGCGCTTATGAGCGCACACCCCGCAGCCACCAGCAGCACAACCATTGCACGCCTCAAAATCTGTTCCTCCTACTCGGCTCACACCATCGAGGTGCGGAGTCCGGCGATCGATGCACACCGCACTTCGCTGAGACAATACCTCCGACTACTATGTTGCATAGTATTCAGGGCTGTGTGGTGGCCGGAAGGTTGCACGCATCGACGAACACCGACCAGGTAGGCGGATCCATGAAGTTGACCACCAACGCGAAATTCTCGATAGCCCTGATAGCTGTCTTCGCTGTCGTCCTCGGCGCGCTGTTGCTCGGCAACCGCAGCGGGAGGGAGACAAACAGCGCCAGCGCTTCGGACGCATCGGTTCTTCGCGACGACACGCATCTACTTTCCTCTGCGCCGGACAACGATGTCGTTCTGGTCGAATTCCTCGACTTCGAGTGCGAGGCATGCCTGGCGATGTATCCGACGATGGAGCGGATACGTGCTGAGTACGCTGACCGCATCACGTTCGGTGTACGGTACTTCCCCATTCCCAGTCACACGAACAGTCGACTCGCGGCGCGAGTCGTCGAAGCGTCGTCCAGGCAAGGGAAGTTCGTGGAGATGTACCAGCGAATGTACGACACGCAGACCCAGTGGGGCGAGTCGTCCGAATCTCAAGTAGCCCTCTTCCGTACGTTCGCCCAGGATCTGGGACTCGACATGGCGACCTTCGAAGCAGATATGAATGATCCCGCAGTCGCAGAGCGTGTCGAAGGGGACTTCAACGAAGGTATCGACCTGGGCGTGCAGGGCACACCGACGCTGTTCCTCAACGGCGTCCAGTTGCCGTCCATGCCGACATATGACGATCTCACCGCTCGCATCGACGCAGCGCTGGCCCAATGACATCAACGGGAGCACGCGGTGCCCACGTCGACACTGGTATACCTCCGACTGTCGACTCGGCCCCGAAAGTGTGCTCCCCCTATGTCGTCGGATGGATTCTCACTGCAGCAGGCGCTCTCGGCTTGGCGGCGTCTCTGATACTGACTATCGAGAAGTTTCAGCTTCTCGCGGATCCCTCATATCGCCCGTCCTGCAGCATCAACCCCGTCCTCAGTTGTGGATCGGTGATGAGTTCTCCACAAGCCTCGATCTTCGGTTTCCCGAATTCGATCCTCGGTATAGTCGGGTTCACCGTCCTACTGACCACGGGAATCGTGACCCTCACCGCCGCAAAGGCACTACCTCAGTGGTATTGGCGCTGTATCGTCATCGGCTTGCTCACCGGAGCGGTGCTGGTTCACTGGCTGATTTTCCAAAGCCTGTACAGAATCCAGGCACTGTGCCCATACTGCATGGTCGTGTGGGTGGTGACGATGACAGCCCTCTGGTATGCCATTTTGCATCTAGGTGCTCGTAGCGCGTCGACCTCCTCGCGAATCGTGACCGTCGGCACCGAGAAACACACTCTCGTGCTTACTATCTGGATCGTGTCCGTCGCGAGCATGATTCTCAGCGCATTCTGGGACTACTGGTCGACACTGGTCTGACGAGTCCCACGAAAATCTGCCAACGCCGTCGCACTCGGCCAACTGTTGCACGATCAGTCAACCTTCAACTCAACTACTATGGATCTTAGTTTTTAGATCCGCAACCCTCCCGAGTAGAGGGCGATGAGGCCAGGAGAAGGAGACGAATATGAAATTCATGGGTGCAGCGAAAGCGCTAGTCGACAAGGGCAAGGAGGCTGCCTCGAAGAACGCAGACAAGATCGAAAACGCGATCGACAAAACCGCCGCGTCTGCCGAAGCCAAGACCGGTGGAAAACTGACCAGCCAGATCCGGAGGGCTGCGCTTGCGGCAAAGAGAGCGATTCCTCCGAAGAAGTAGCGACTCTCTTTGCCTTGCCGCCTGATTGCTCGTTGGTCTCCACGCCGTACGACTGAGAATCGGCGTCGAGAGCGCGAATAATCTCGCTTCGGTGTGCCCCCCTCGTGACAGCACACCGAAGCGAGGAGCGCTCAGGGTTCGGTCTGCGGAATCACGATACTCGCGTGAAAATCTCTGTGCCACAGCCGCGCAAGGAGGGCGTAATAGGATTCGGTTACCCTCGATTGCGTCGAGAGCGCCGCTTCCGACGACTCGATTGTCGTCGGAACGAGAAGGAGGGCACGATTCGCCAATGCCGCCGCGGAACTCCCGATATCCATCACTGCGCCACTGATACTGGCCGCGGCGTTCAGCACGGGGTCTGGAAGGACAGTGGTGGAACGCATGAAGGTCCGCTCTGCGTCAACGAAATCCGCTCCGGTCTGGAGATGATTCTCGATTGCGGCGATTACTTCGCTGACTCGACGGGTGTGAACCCGAAGTTTGCGGGGGTGCCGGATGTGGCGACGAGATACCGGTGGCAAAGTCCGCAACCGGGCACCAGCATGGTTCGCCACGCCGCCGTCGAGAGCGGTCGGCAGTACGTCTCGAATCAACCAGTCCGTGAGTAGGGCGGCAGCGGTATCTGTTGCCGGGACGATGACCACCGGCATTGTTCGTGTTGACATTGACTTTCCCATCGGTATGGCCGCCGAGCTAATTCTTCTCGTCATCATCGGACGTGGATGCGGTAAGTACCTTCTCCGATTCTGATGAACTCGTCTCCGGCCGGTGACCGGCCCCGACGTGTGCTTCTGCTCGCATCCGAGCAACCATGTGCGGGTAATGCAACTCGAAGGCCGGACGCTCGCTGCGGATGCGCGGCAACTCGGTGAAGTTGTGACGCGGCGGCGGGCAGGTCGTTGCCCACTCCAGCGAGTTTCCGTAGCCCCACGGATCGTCGACAGTGACCACTTCGCCGAATCGGTAGCTCTTGAAGACGTTCCAGATGAACGGGAGAGTGGAGGCTCCGAGAATGAAGGAACCGATGGTCGAGACTGTATTGAGTGTGGTGAACCCGTCCGCGGGTAGGTAGTCGGCGTAACGACGCGGCATACCCTCGGCACCGAGCCAGTGCTGAACGAGGAACGTCATGTGAAAGCCGACGAACGTGGTCCAAAAGTGCCACTTGCCAAGGCGCTCGTCCATCATGCGACCGGTCATCTTCGGGAACCAGAAGTAGATACCGGCGTACGTCGCGAACACGACCGTACCGAAAACCACGTAGTGGAAGTGGGCGACCACGAAGTAAGTATCCGTGACCTGAAAATCCAGCGGAGGGCTCGCCAGCAGCACACCGGACAGACCACCGAAGAGGAAGGTGATCAAGAATCCGAGAGAGAACAGCATCGGTGACTCGAACGTCAGGTGTCCCTTCCACATCGTGCCGATCCAGTTGAAGATCTTCACACCCGTCGGCACGGCGATCAGGAACGTCATGAACGAGAAGTACGGCAGGAGAACCGCGCCCGTCGCGTACATGTGATGCGCCCACACTGCGATCGACAGCGCCGCGATACCGAGCGTCGCGTAGACCAGGCCGCTGTAGCCGAAGATCGGTTTGCGGCTGAAGACCGGAAATATCTCCGAGACGATACCGAAGAAGGGCAGCGCGATGATGTAGACCTCGGGGTGGCCGAAGAACCAGAACAGGTGCTGCCACAGCAGGACTCCGCCATTCGCGGGGTCGAAGATGTTGCCACCGAGGCGACGGTCGTAAAGCAGTGCGAAGAGTGCGGCGGTCAACAGCGGGAAGGCCAACAGAATCAAGACAGAGGTGATGAAGATGTTCCACGTGAAGATCGGCATGCGGAACATCGTCATACCGGGAGCGCGTAAGCAGACAATGGTGGTGATCATGTTGACCGCGCCGAGAATCGTGCCGAGACCGGAGACGAGAAGCCCCACAATCCACAGATCCGCACCGACCCCAGGTGAGCTGACTGCCGAACTCAGAGGCGTGTAGGCCGTCCAGCCGAAATCTGCGGCACCTCCGGGAGTGACGAACCCGCCCGTAGCGATGAGAGCACCGAAAAGGTAGAGCCAGTAGCTGAACGCGTTCAGTCGCGGGAAGGCGACATCCGGCGCACCGATCTGCAGGGGGAGAACGAAATTGGCGAATCCGAACACCACCGGCGTCGCGTACAGCAGCAGCATGATCGTGCCGTGCATGGTGAAGAGTTGGTTGTACTGCTCGTTCGACAGGAATTGCATGCCCGGAATCGCCAGTTCGCTGCGCATGATCAGCGCCATGAGCCCGCCGATGAGGAAGAACGCGAACGAAGTCACCAAATACATCAAGCCGAGCGTCTTGTGATCGGTCGTCGTCACAAGGTTCCGCAGCACCGATCCCTTCGGCGCCCGTCGCGCGGGGTACGGCCGGGCGGGGATCGGGGGTGATGCAATTGCGGTCATAGTCAGCCCGCTTCCTGTCGAGACGCAAATAGAGTGTGCGACAGAAGCATAACCCAAATACTACGTTGCATAGTTTTTGGGTCCGGGTGGCGCCTCGGCCACCCTTTCCGACTGCCGTCAGGTCACGAGGGCATGAGCGGACGCAGAGAAGACGACCATGGTGGTCAACGCGGCGATGACGGGAACGATCATCGGGAGCATCGCAGCAGAGATGCAGACCAGTTTGGTGCCGCGAATCCGGGAATCCGTCTGCAGCCTGACCAAGCGCACCGAGATCTCGTCGTCACCGAGCCCGAGAGTCCACACCGGCTGAGGTAGCGGCGACGTCGCCACCACGCGCAACGCCGACCTGACGGCATCGGGGCTGGTGGCCTGTGCGGCCCGATCATCGGCAGCGAGCTCGACCAGCCGCCGCACCGCAGCGGGAGCCGCTTTGAACAGCGGGATCACCGGCAGCGCCTTCGCGAAGACTTCACACACATTGATGATTCGGTGATGGTGACCTCGCAAGTGTGCCCGCTCGTGGGCGATCACCGCTTCACGCTCGGATGCAGTCAAGCAATCGGAGAGACCTTTGGTCGCTACGACGAATCCCGGCCGTCCAGCGACGCTGTAGGCCATCGGCATCGGATGATCAAGCCAGAGAACGTCATCCGATGCCGGATCTGCGCGGGCGATGATCGATACGACATCACGGTGGTAGTCGCGGACCTTGGCTCGGCCCTTATGTTGCCGATGAGCCAAGAACAAGCTGCGAACGGCGATGAGCGCGGTAACCGCAACTCCGCCGACAGCGAGCGCTTCCCCGATCCAGGGGGCCATCGCGTGTTGGAAGGCAGTGAAGCATCGCACAAGGGCCTCGGAGAGCCCTTCCGCTGGTGCATGGCTCGGCCACAGAAGGATCACTACTGCCGATACGGCAAGGAATCCCAGACCCACGATGCTGCCGATCCATGCCGCGAGAATCGCTGCAGGAGCCAGAGTGGTCGATTCGAAACGCCGCAAAACCTTGGGCATGAACGCTCCGATGAGCACGGCCCCGAGAAGGAGGACTGCGGCGAGAGTCATCTACCGAACCTTGCCGTGATCCAGTGCTCGCCGCAGTGCCTCGTATTCGTCATCGGAGACGTTTTGCGCGAAGTGCAGAAGCGCTGAAACAGAGTCATTGCTGTTGTCGAGTAATTCGCGCATGGCCAGTGAGGTCGCTTCATCGCGGCTACGCGATGGCGAATAGATGTATGCGCGGCTTCGTTTTTCCCTCTGCACCCACCCTTTTTCGTGAAGGTGCGTCACGACGGTCAAGATCGTGGTGTATGCCTTCGGGGCGCCGCCCTCGAAGCGGTCGACCAGATCCCGCACAGACTGCGGCTCTTCTGCATCCCACAGGAGATCCATCACTTCGGATTCGAGCCCGCCGAGTCTCTTCATCTTCCTTCCCCCTTCGGAAATCGTCGATTGCGTCAGTCACTGACGGCCGGAGGCTGGATCTGTACCCCACGCGCGTCCAACCATGCCATGGGATCGACCTTCTGGCCGTCTGCCTGCCACACCTCGTAATGCAGATGTGGCCCTGTTGATTGTCCCCTGTTTCCTACCGTCGCAATCAATTCTCCGGCACGCACCTTTTGACCCGCGGTTACCAGAGTCTCGTTGATGTGTCCGAAGACCCCGATTGTCCCGTCATCCTGCAGGATACGGACCCACAGTCCGAAACCGGACGCAGGTCCGGACTCGAGTACCGTGCCGTCGGTGACGGACACGATAGGTGTACCGATCTCATTGGCAATGTCCAACCCGTAATGAGTCGACCCCCAACGCGGTCCGTAGTTCGACGTCAATGTTCCGCTGACAGGAGCCATCGTCAGCGGTTGGCGTGCAGCTGCCTCTCTCGAAGCGCGATCGGTGTCGCGTTCGGTGCCTCGAGCCAACTGTTCGGCCAGCCTCCCCAGCTCGGCCAGTTTGGGAACCTGGAGAATTTCCGGAGCCGATGCCAGCGCCTGCTCGAGAGGTGCCAACGGTTGCTGGTCGAGCTCGACGGGAACACTGACGCTCCCTGTCGATGCATGTGAGGCGGATGTGCCGGCGGCAAGCAAAGCGCCGGTGGCGACAGAGAGAACCAAAGCCCGTCCACCAGGACGATTGCGGGACTGTCGGCGATGAGCGCCGCCGCGTCGCGCCTGAACGCTTGCAGCGACGGATTCACGGTCGACTGCAGATGCGGTGGAGATGTACATCGTGTCGACTGGCAGGTCGCGATCGCTGCGTGGCGTGTCGAAAAAGCTACTTTCCCGAAGTGGGCAGTCGAGATCGTCGGTGTCGGGCTTGCGGTGTCGGGCCAAGATCGCATTCCTTGCGTCGCGGAAGGTCACAGAATGGTGACGGTCCCAGACAGCGTACTACTATTTCGCATAGTTTTTGGGCGAGCGTTGACAAAATTCAGAATCTCGACGAGACGCCCCGCTGCAAATGCACCTTCTCCTACTCATCTGCCGCGCGATGACATCTCGGCGAGCAGCACGCGTTGAGGAGAAGCCCTGTCGCGATTGCCAGGGGTATTGCTCCGATCGCGAGTATCAGTCCGGCACCGAACCGTTGATCTCGTGCGAGGTCGTCGAGCCAGCCGCGCTGCAACGATGTGAAGTACTGATCGGCAATCACCGCGTCAGTGGTGATCAGTGCTGCTGCGAGGCCCCCGTAGGCCAAGAACGCCGCAAGGAGCAGGGCCGTCCTGATCGCGGCGCTCGCTCGTCTCGGCAAGGGATCGACGCCGACCATGACCCAGAAGAACATGAAACCGCAGATCAGCAGGATTCCGTTGATCACCAGGTGGGGGACGTGCGAGCCGGCGACAGCGCTGTACATCCCTCCCAGGTAAAGGAGAGGCAGGGCTCCGGCGAAAATCACAGCAATCACATAGGGCTGGGACATGAATCGGAACCAGGAGCCTCTGTACACGCTTTGCGCCCATTCCCTCAGCCCCGGCGCATCTCCGGACGATCGCCGAACGGAGAGCCTGAACAGCGTGAACGGGGCGCCCAGGACCAGACAGAGTGGAGCAAGGACCGCCACGGCGGACGTTGCCGCCATATGCATACTCATCACTGCAGGTGCATACCTACCCACTCCCGATGATGTTGCGACAAGCAACACCAGGCACCCCAGAGCCCAGCTGACCGATCGGAACGTCGACCACTGCACGCCCTGCTGTCGGAGGCGAAAAACGCCGACGACGTAGCACGCAGCCAACACCACGGCGAGAGTTCCGAAAATGAGATCGAATCGCCAGTCGACGAGCAAGCGGCCCGCAGTCGGTACGCCATCGAGCGCATACCCGAGCACCTCCTCGACTCTGCTCGGATCCTGTCGCTCCGTGGGCGCCGGGGGCGGCGTGCGGCCCAGGGCGACGGCGATACCGACGGTTACTGCGAGAACCACCGACTCCACCACTGCCAGACGAATGAAGGTGCGACCGTCGCTAGGATCCTTCGTCAGTTCGGCGATCGCGATTTTCCGTTGGCGCCAACCTGCCAGTCCGGTGAGGACCAAGGCGGCGACTTTGGCAAGAATCAAGACACCGTAGGTGCTACTCCACACCGCGGTGAGCGGCACCCGCACGGCAGCGTTGACCACACCGCTGATCGCTATGACGACGAACGCCATGAGTGCCACGGCCGAGAAGCGGCGCGCGGCGAAGTCGAGATAGCTCCCCTTTCTGCGGGCATGCAACACGAGAGCCGCTATTCCTCCCATCCAAATCGACGCCGCGAGGATATGCAGAACCAAACTGTTCGTGGCGATGTCGTGGGATCCACCCGAAGAGGAGTGACCCGACAATGCCCTGGGGAGCAGGCTGAACAAAGCGAATGCGAGAAGTAACGGTGTCCACGAATATCGCAGGGTCAGACGACACGCAATCGCGAGCACGAGTGCGAGCCCTGCGGTCCATGCCCATGCAGTTGTGACATCGATGTCCGAAATCGCGCGAGCGAACAGCCCTGGATCGGCGAACACGACGGAGAGAGGTTGGCCTGAACTGTCCGAGAGGGTGAGTGGAACGAGCAGCGCCGCGCATACCGCCCAGATAGCGGCGGCGACGCTTGCGGTTCGTAGCGCCAGATATCCGTCGACATCGAGTACACCTGAGGCTTGAGGCGGAACGAGAACGGCAGCCAAAAGTAGACTGCCTACGGTCATCACGGCGGCAACCTCGCCGAACGCCATCACCGCCGGGAGTCCGTAAATCGTCAAGGGCCCCGGATCTGGAAGTCCGAGCAATCGCAGCGCCTCGGAAGTTGATGCGCGCGCCAATGCCGCCGCAGTGATTGCAGCTATGACACCCCATCCCAATACTTTCCGTATGGGTCGTCCGACGACGAGGGTATCGGCGCCGGACGGTTCGGTTTCGATCATTTGCGGGTGGACCTCTCAGCATTGTGGATCTCGCCCGCGCGATCGGCGCTCCGGACCAAAATACTATGACGGATAGTTGCATGGGTGCTTCAGCCAGGGTTTACTGAAACTCTCTCGTTGGCAAATATGCGCATATGAGAATACGACGCTCCAGTCATAGGCGAGAAGGGCATATCGAGATGGGTCACGGCCATGGGCACGGCGTTGCGGAACAAGCTGCGAGTGCATCGGGTAAACATGTCCGCAAATTATGGATAGCCGTCGGGCTCGGTCTGGTCACGTTCGTCACGCAAGTCATCGTGGGGTTGTCCACGTCATCGCTCGCCCTGCTCTCCGACTCCGCACACGTCTTCACCGATGTGTTCGGCATCCTCATGGCATTGACCGCTATCTTGCTTGCGCAAAGAGCGCGATCGCGCCCGGATCGCACGTTCGGTATGTACCGGGCGGAGGTGTTCGCTGCCTTGTTCAATGCCCTACTCCTGTTCGGTGTCGCCGGATGGGTTCTCTACGAAGCTCTCGGTCGACTTTCCGATCCGCCTGAGGTCCCTGGACTCCCGGTGAGCATTGTCGCTGTCGTCGGCCTCGTGATGAACATCGCGGCATTCTTGCTCCTTCGCAGCGGGGCGAAGGAAAGCATCAACGTCCGGGGCGCCTATCTCGAGGTCATGGCTGACATGCTCGGGTCCGTTGGAGTCCTGATCAGCGGATTGGTCACACTGATCTTCGGATGGCGGTACGCGGATCCGGTGATCGGTGTTGCGATCGGCTTGTTCGTCCTACCGCGTGCCTACAATCTCGGCCGCCATGCCCTGCGGATCCTGCTCCAGCACGCCCCCGCCGGCGTGAGCATCACCGAGGTGACGCAAGCCTTGCAGGGGATCCCCGGGGTCAAGGACGCCCACGACCTTCACATCTGGACGCTCACATCGGGCATGGAAGTTGCGTCGGCGCATCTGACGATCGACGAGGAGTCCGATCCGACCAAGGTTCTCGCTGCTGCCCAGGATCTGTTGGCCACCCAGTTCAATCTCGTTCACGCGACCCTGCAGGTAGAACCCGCCGCGGGTGACGGGCGTTGCCAGGAGCTTCCGTGGTGAGTACCAACGAGGTGACCACGAACGACAAATCCCCCCATCGCAAGAAACGAATTCTCTTCGCTACGACGGTGCTCGTTTCGGTCGTCGTCGCCCTGACGATTGAGCCCGTTGCGCGGAAGCACCTGTCCGGGGCCAACGAGATGGATCTGGGCGTCGTCAGTTTGAGGCTGGCTTACAACAGTGGTGTCGCCTTCAGCCTGGGCAATCAGCTGCCGAGTGCCGTCATCATCGCCTTTACCGGCCTCGCCACCATGGGAATCGCCGTATACGCCTGGCGGAGTGTCCCGCAAAGTCGCGGGGTGGCCGTGATCGGTTTCGCTCTGATTGTCGCCGGAGCTGCCTCCAACGTGGTCGACCGAGCCCTCGACGGGAAGGTCACCGACTACTTCCACACCGGCTGGTGGCCCACCTTCAATCTTGCCGATACCTACCTCACCTGTGGATTCATCCTGGTCGCCGTGTCGCTGCTGTTCGAATCCGCGCGCGGGTCCGAACGTGAGATTCAGCGTCCGCAATCCGTGTGACCTGATTCGAGCGAGGAGGGAGCCGGAGCGCTGTCGACAGGGAAGCAGTCCATCTCTGCGAACTTCTGCGGTTCGAGGTGGCGAAACCACGACGCCCCACTCGTCGAAAATTTCCGCGGTCCGCCTGTTTTCGGTCGAATGCGTTCGGATAGTTTGGGGGCTATGAAAATAAAGTTCGGCATGACAAACTTTGAGGTGTGACTCTTTTGACTGCCAGGAATGTCGATGCTTCGGTCGGGTGGCCATGAGCGCACCGTCGCGGCGACAATTGTTGATCGGTGGGGCGCTCGCCGGATCAGCCGGACTCATGATGAACGCAGGAAGAGTTGCGGGCGCATCGCCTACCGAGCATCCCGGAAACACCAACCCGGGTACCGCCGCACCTGACGGAGACGGCGGAGTCCGTCACGGCGGCACGAGCGGTGCGACCTTTCGGGCCGGTCAGCAGGTGAACCACACTGCCAACGGGTTTCATCCCACGGCAATGCTGCGTGACTTCGACTACGGGACGACTTCCGAATTGCCTGACGGTCGAACGCTACGCGAGTGGGAGATCTTCGCAGCCGACGAGGAGATCGAGGTAGCACCCGGAGTCTATTTTCCCGCGTGGACCTTCAACTCCCGCATTCCAGGTCCCGCCTTGAGATGCAGTGAGGGAGACCGGCTCCGGGTGCGGTTCGTCAACGGTTCCGCGCACCCTCACACGATGCACTTTCACGGAATCCATCCCGCTGACATGGACGGAATTCCCGGGGTAGGTCGGGGCATCATCGAGCCGGGCGAATCATTCACTTACGAATTCGATGCAACCCCTTTCGGATTGCATCTCTATCACTGCCACGTCAATCCACTTGCAGAGCACATTGCCCGCGGCATGTACGGCACATTCATCGTCGATCCAGCTCAGGGGCGCCCGGCGGCTGACGAAATGGTGATGGTGATGCACGGCTACAACACCACATTCGACGGGCAAGGAAACCAGCTCTACGCGGTCAACGGCATCCCGTTCCATCACATGCACGAACCGGTACAGGTGAAACGAGGCGAGCTGGTTCGCATCTACCTGGTCAACGTCCTCGAATACGATCCGATCAACAGCTTCCACGTGCACGGGAACTTCTTCGACTACTACCCGACCGGGACTCGGCTCGAGTCCAGCGAATTCACGGACACGATCATCCAGGCCCAAGGTCAGCGCGGAATATGCGAACTGCGCTTTCCCTACCTGGGCAAGTACATGTTCCACGCCCACAAGACCGAATTCGCCGATCTGGGCTGGATGGGATTCTTCGAGGTGACCGAATGACCGGCACCCCAGATCCTCCCTCTCCTACGAGCACTCATGAGAATTCCTTTGACACTGCGGGTTCCGCGCATACAGAGTCCGATCAAACAGGCGCATCTCGCACCGGCCTTTGGCTCCGAGGCGCCGCAGTACTCGCGATCATCGTCATCGCCCTGACTGCGCTGGCAATGCTCGCCGGACAAAGCCTCCCCGAACGCACCGGCCCACCGATCGAGAACATCTCCGTCGAACGAACGGCCCTCGAACCAGGCCGAATCACGTTGACGCTACGCAACACCGGCCCCGACGCGGTGACCGTCGCGCAAGTTGCCGTGAACGACACATTCGTCGATTTGGTAGGCGCTGCAGATCCCATCGGCAGACTCGAGTCCCAGACGATCACCCTCGACTACCCGTGGATCACCGGACAGCCGTACCTCGTCTCGATGCTCACCTCCACAGGGTTGGTCATCGAACACGAAATTCCCGCTGCCGTAGCAACTCCCGTCCCGGGAGTGGCGTTCTTCGGCTTGATGGCTCTATTGGGCACATACGTCGGAGTCATCCCGGTCCTGCTCGGGATGCTCTTGCTACCTGTGATGCGGGGCGCCGGCGTCAGGGCAGTCAGATTCGTGCTGGCCGTCACGGTCGGTCTGCTCGCCTTTTTGATCTTCGACGGCACGAGCGAGGGGTTCAAGCTGGCAGCAGCCTCGAGCGGAGCCTTCGGCGGCGGCACTCTCGTCGTTCTCGGCGCGGCGATCGCCTTCCTGACGCTCACGTGCATCGACCGCTACCTACGCGGAAGACGCCCAGCCGGTACGACAGGTGCATCCGAACTCAGACTGGCACTGATGATTTCCATCGGCATCGGATTGCACAATCTCGGAGAAGGCCTCGCGATCGGATCCGCGTATGCGGTAGGTGAGCTTGCGCTCGGCGCGTTCCTCGTTATCGGATTCACCCTGCACAACACAACAGAGGGACTCGCGATCATCGCACCGTTGGCTCGGCGACGTACCCCCCTGTTGACCTTGTTGGGGTTGGGATTGATCGCGGGTGCGCCGGCAATTCTCGGTGCTGTTATCGGGGCGGGCGTCGACAACCGTGAAGTATCTGCGTTGCTGCTCGGAGTCGGGGTCGGCGCAATCATCCAGGTCGTCATCCAAATTGCACCGTCCTTGCGCACACAAGGCCGCTCGGATCTGGATCCGATGGTTCTCGTCGGCGTCGGTGTCGGAATACTCCTGATGTTTCTCACTGGTTTGGTGGTCCCCGCATGAGCACGATCGATCCATCCGACATCAAGGTCGGGCGCAGAACGGTCCTCCTCACAGCCTGCGCGACAACTTGTCTCGCCGTTGCCGGATGTAGCACCCAGAACAACAGCAATGCACCCGGCGTAACCCTGGGCAGTGCCGAGGTTCCGATATCAGCGGTTCCTGTCGGCGGCGGAGTCATTCTGGCGGACGAGCAAGTCGTGATCACCCAGCCGCAGGAAGGCGTGTTCCAAGCCTTCTCTGCGGTATGTACCCACCAGGGATGCGTAGTCTCCGAGGTCAGCGATGGAACGATCAACTGCCCATGTCATGGCAGCCGATACTCCATCGTCGATGGCTCGGTCGTGCAACGACCTGCTCAGAAGCCACTGCACAGCTACGCCCTTTCTCGCACCGCGGACACGATCATCGTCAACTAAGCCGGAGAACGGCACTTCCGAACTGGGACAGCTATCTGCGAAGGTTGTTATGGAACAGTGCGTTCGGCGGCGCTGAGGAAGTGAGAGATGTGTATTCTGCACAACCCGAGTTCTCGGCGTACGGCCCATCGCATTGGGCAGCCATCGCTCTGTTTGTCGCGGGTTCGGTGTTTCTGATCTGGGCGGGACGTAGACAGACCGAAGCGCAAGCTCGCCACCTCAGCCGCGCCCTCGGCGGAATACTGGCGGTGATATACGGCTCGGCGGTGCTCTACTCGCTGTCCTCACCCACGCTAGGAGGATCCGTACCCTTACAACTCACCGATCTCGCGACAGTGTCCGCGATCTACGCATTGTGGTCGCACCGACATTGGCCGTTCGCCCTCACCTACTACTGGGGGCTTGTATTGAGTACGCAGGCGTTGATTTCACCGGCTCTGGCCGGGCCCGACTTCCCCGGTTACGAGTTTCTTGCCTTCTGGGCGATTCACCTGTTTGTCGTCTGGGCCGCGATCTATCTCACGTGGGGCCGGAGAATGCGACCTACATGGCGCAGCTACCGCTTCGCGGTACTGGTCACGCTGACATGGGCGATAGTCACTTTCATCTTCAATCGCATCGCCGATACCAATTACGGCTTTCTCAACGCCAAACCTTCCACCGCATCGCTGCTGGACCTGATGGGTCCGTGGCCGGTGTATCTGTTTTCTGGGATGACAATCGTATTCATCATCTGGGCTCTGATGACGTGGCCGTGGGAGAGAGACGGAATTCTCGACAAGGACGCCGCGCAACCCGTGGTCTAGCCGTCCTCGCTCGACCTCCGCACCCCTGGCATGGACCGACCGCTTTTCAGCAACAATCTGCACAGTCCTGCCCAATCGAGCTACCGGGCAGCCGAGTGACAGGCAAGCGAGAGCAGCAGATGTGATACTCAACCGGCATGTAGATGCAGGCGGCGTTGCACACTCCGATCGGCGACTCGCGAAGACTTTCAGTTTCACCCGCTCCAGTTCGTCTGCACGTACATCCCCGACGGTGACCGCTCTGCTGTGAAGCCGCTGATCCCGAGCCCTCAAGAACTCACTGCAGGAGGACGTGACACCAGCCCACGAATAATTTGCCAGTTACAGCGGGAATCACGTCTCAGCAGATTCACTCTGCACTCGAGCTAAGGGGTTGCTTCGAGTTGCTGATCACATATGGCGGATCGATTGCCGAAAAATGCTTCGATTGGCGGTTCAGAAAATCAGGAATCCGCTGCCGTTCGGCGTTCGAGCAGGACTGTGTCGCGCCAGATCCCGTCGAGTTGGGCGATCTTCTCGCGGATCCCGATGGTGCGGAACCCTGCCGAGTGATGCAGGGAGACGGAGGCGCGATTTTCAGGGAAGATCGACGTCTGCAGGGTCCAGAGCCCATCCGCGTCCGCTGCCATGACTTGCTTGCGTAGCAACGCTTTTCCGACACCTCGCCCGCGCATCCCGTCGGCGACATAGACGGAATTTTCGGCGACTCCGCGGTAGCAGTCCCGCCCGGAGGTCGAACTCAGGGCAGCCCAGCCGACGACGACATCGTCGATGGTGGCGACCCAGCGATGATTCGGCAGCCACTGCGCATCGAGATACTCCCGGCTGGGGACTTCGGTGGTGAAAGTGGCGTTGCGCGTGGCGATCCCTTCGCCGTAGATCCGCAGAACGGCGTCCCAGTCGTCATCGGACATGACCCGGACGGCGACATCGTCAGGAAGATCGCTCGGGCAGCACGGCCGCGGCGCGAGAACTCCCATCACGATGTCGGCGGCCTGCGGCAACGCGACGCAGCACGTCGGATTCATCGCGACAACGGTGCTGGTCCCCTCTTTGCGCAGGCTGACGAATCCCACATCGGCGAGCTTACGTACATGGTGGGAGACCGTGGGCTGCCCGATCCCCAACGCCTCGGCGAGAGCCCCGATCGTGATGCCGCCAGCAGCGCTCGCGACGCGGTGCAGCAGCCGCACCCGCATCGGTTCGGCCAGGCACGCGAACCACTGCGCGTAGGTGTCGGCGTCAGCTTGCTCGAGCACATTCGAGTCGACCGCACCTGGGTCCGAATCGCCGACGCGCACCGTCGGGGTCTGCAGCGATGTCATGCACACACTATATCGACCTTCGTCGATGGTTGCATTCATCGACTGATATCGATACAGTTCGAATTAAAGATCGATCATTGTCGATGAAAGGAATTTGTGATGACCGAACTACCCGTTGTCGTGATCGGAGCTGGACCGATCGGCCTCGCCGCCGCCGCGCAACTGCGCGAACGAGGACTCACGCCGCTGGTGCTTGAGCGAGGCGCCGTCGCCGGTACGGCGATCGCCGAATGGAATCACGTCCGGCTCTTCTCCCGCTGGTCCGAACTCGTCGATCCCGCCGCGCAGTGTCTGCTCGAGCAGAACGGGTGGAGCGCTCCCGACGTAGATGCGTACCCGACCGGACAGCAGTGGCGTCAGCTCTACCTCGAACCCCTCGCCGCCGCCCTCGGTGATGCGGTGCAGTTCGACACCGAGGTGATCGGCGTCGCCCGACGTGGCCGCGACCTGGTCGTCGACGCCGGCCGCGATACCGAACCTCTCTCCATCCACCTGCGCCGCGCCGACGGCAGCGAGGACCGCGTCTTCGCCCAGGCCGTCGTCGATGCTTCCGGCACCTGGGGCACCCCGAACCCGCTCGGCGGGGAAGGACTGCCCGCCCTCGGCGAGAGGGCTGCCGCTGCCGCGATCACCTACCGTGTGCCCGACCTCGACGACGAGGCGATCCGTGCCCAGTTCGCCGGGAAACACACCGTCATCGCAGGCAGCGGCCATTCCGCACTGACTGCCATCGTCGCGCTAGCCGGACTCGAAAAGCAAGCCCCCGGTACGCGCATCACGTGGGCTGTTCGCCGCGGGGCTATCGGTTCCGCGTTCGGCGGCGGTGAGTCGGACGAGCTGCCCGCTCGCGGCGCACTCGGACTCCGCGCGAAGAAGGCTGTCGACGACGGACTTCTCACCGTGGTCACCGGTTTCCGCACCGCCGCCGTCGAATCCGCCGACAATGGTCAGCTCGCACTGGTCTCCGATGCCGGCACCCGGATCGAGAACGTCGACAACGTCGTCACCTTGACCGGATTCCGCCCCGACTTGTCGTGGCTGTCGGAAATCCGACTCGGCCTCGACCCCGTGCTGCAGGCCCCGACACAGTTGGCGCCTCTGATCGACCCGAACGTCCACTCCTGCGGCACGGTCTATCCGCACGGCGCGAAAGAACTTCGCCATCCCGAACCGGGTATGTACCTGGCGGGGATGAAGAGCTACGGCCGCGCGCCGACGTTCCTGGCGATGACCGGGTACGAGCAGGTACGCAGCATCGCCGCCGAACTCGCCGGCGATCACGAGGCCGCCGCCCGGGTGGAGTTGATCCTCCCGGAAACCGGAGTCTGCGGCGGCGCTGGTGTTTTCGACGAACCCGATACCGCGGAATCCGAGGGTGGCTGCTGCGCCGCACCTGCTCCGGAGCTGATCTCGCTGTCCAGTCCCTCCGGCAGTTCCAACTCCTGCGGATAGGGCACAGCCGATGACGACCATCGAAGATCCGCCTCGCCCCGTCAGCCTCGATCCGTCGGGGCTGCGGCGGGTCCTGGTGGCGCTGTGTCTGACCGAAATCACCAGCTGGGGGATTCTGTACTACGCGTTTCCCGTTCTGTCGGTAGCCATTTCCCGCGATACCGGATGGTCGAGCGCTGTGATCGTGGCGGCGTTCTCGGTCAGCCAACTCGCCGCCGCCGCCGTCGGCATACCGGTGGGACGGATCCTCGATCGCCACGGGCCCCGCTGGGTCATGACCACAGGATCTGTACTCGCTGTACCCGCACTGGTGGTCATCGCGACAGCTCACACCCTCCCACTGTTTTTCGCGGGTTGGGTGTTCGCCGGAATCGCGATGGGCGCGGTGCTGTATCCACCGGCATTCGCCGCACTGACTCGCTGGTACGGCGACAACTACGTCAAAGCACTGATGATTCTCACCCTCGCCGCGGGTCTGGCCAGTACCGTCTTCGCGCCGCTGTCTGTCGCTCTGGCCGATCGATTCGATTGGCGCACAACCTACCTGATCCTCGCGGTCATACTGGCTGTGATCACCATCCCCGGACATATCTGGGGTTTGCGTGGCGGATGGCCCAACCCCGACCGGCTACCCCATGCGCAGCCCGGCGACTATCACCGCACCTCCCGCAGCATCCCATTTCTTGCTCTGCTCGTCGCCCTCGCTGCAGCTGCCTTCGCCGCATCCGCCGGCGTCTTCAACCTCGTACCGCTGCTGATCGAACGCGGTTTCAGTCCCAGCCTCGCCGCACTCACTCTCGGATTGGGCGGCGCCGGTCAGGTCATCGGCCGCATCTTCTACCTACCGCTCGCAGCGAAAACCAGTGTCCGCGTACGCACGGTATCGGTCATCGTCGTTGCCGCCCTGAGCACCGCGTGGTTAGGTCTGGCGAGCTCGGCGGCGGCGTTGATCGGCATCGCCGTCGGCGCCGGACTGGTCCGCGGCATCTTCACGTTGATACAGGCCACCGCCATCACCGACCGCTGGGGCGGTGAACACTACGGGCGCCTCAACGGGCTGATGTCCGCGCCGATCGTCATCGTCATGGCCTTGGCGCCGTGGGCCGGCGCCGTGCTTTCCACCTGGACCGGTACTTACGCCCACGCCTACCTCGTCCTTGGAGCGATCGCCCTGGTCGGCGCGGTGATCAGCGCAGCAACCATCCCCGCCCTCCGCACCATCACAACGATTCCGATCACTTCCTGACCGAAAGAGAACTCTCATGACGCACTACGACGCGATCGTCGTCGGGGGCGGTCAGTCCGGCTTGGCCGCAGCGCATCATCTGCGCCGCCAGCGGCTCGACACCGCAATCGTCGAAGCTGGTAGCGAACCTGTCGGATCCTGGCCGCAGTACTACGACAGCCTCACTTTGTTTTCACCAGCAAAGTACAGCTCCCTCCCCGGTTTACCGTTCGGCGGCGACGGTGACCGCTATCCCGGCCGCGACGAAGTCGTCGACTATCTCCGGCGTTACGCGAAGACTCTCGATGTGGATTTCCACGTCAACGAGCGAGCCGACACGGTCACCACCAGCGAGGGCCAGTTCACCGTCCGGACCGACAGCGGATCCATCTTCACTGCCCCTCGAATCATTGCCGCCACAGGAGGATTCGGCACTCCCCACATTCCCGCACTGAAGGGGCTCGATGCCTTCACCGGGACTGTTGTGCACGCCGCCGACTACCGCGAACCCACCACCTACACGGGGCAGAACGTCATCGTCGTCGGAGCCGGGAACTCGGCAGTACAGATCGCTGCCGAGCTCGCCGAAACAGCCGATGTGATCCTGGCCAGCCGAAAACCCGTGACATTCGCGCCGCAACGCCCTCTACGTCGCGACATGCATTTCTGGTTCAAGTACACCGGAATCGACACCCTCCCGATCGGGCATCTCCTCTCGCGGCCACCGACGTCGCCGGTGTTCGACACCGGCCGCTACCGCGCCGCGCTCACCGCCGACGCACCGCAACGCCGCGCCATGTTCACCAAACTCGAAGGAAACCAAGCCTTCTGGCCCGGCGGCACCACAACAACCGTCGACGCGGTCATCCTCGCCACCGGATACACCCCCAACCTGGACTACCTCACAGAACTAGGGGCACTCACCGACACCGGCCGTCCCCGCCACAAGAAAGGTCTGTCCACCACCCACCCCGGGCTCGGGTACGTGGGACTGGAATGGCAACGAAGCCTCTCGTCCGCGTCCCTACGTGGGGTGGGCCGCGATGCACACCATGTCGTCCGGACTCTCGGAGTCTGAAACCGACGTGATGGCATCGTCTACCGAAAGTCTCGTCTCCTCAAAGCTTCACCCACCCACATTTGCAGATGTGGTCAATGGTCAACCGCAAAGTCTGTCTACAAGCCAACCATTGGCCATCGTGCATTTTCCCGCCCAGTACCTCAAAATTCCGTCCAGGTATCCGGACATGTACAGCGCGGACGTTTTCACCCGCATGCTCACGTGATCGGCGCGTGATGCTCCCCCACGCCCGAGCGGGAGCGCGCGGCCGATGTCGACTTTCACTGCCCTCGGCTCGTCGAATGTCCTGATCACGGGGTGATCGGGCCAGCGTTCGGTCCAGTGGTCAGTGTTGATCACTGTGCAGCCCTCAATGGCGGTGTCGATGCGAGGGCGGTGTCGTCGACGGTCGCCCAGCGGAGCTGTCCGCTCTCGTCCCGGATCTCCAGGCTGCCGGTGCGTTGTTGAAATCCTTTGCCGACGGCCGCGACGTCGAGCCGAACCCCTGTCACACGCCCTCTCCCCGCCGTGAGTCCTGTGTATCCGGCCACCCGCGACGAGATCCGCAGATCCGGACCGTCCCATTGCCCTTCAGTGACAATCAACAGCGATCCCTTACTCCTCGCACGCGCGGCCACAGCCCTTCCGCGAGAGGGCGTTACAGCGCCACCAGAGAGGCCCAGGACAACCACGTCGAAACCCTCCAACAGAATTGCGGCGCAGTCGATTCCAGCATCCTTGGGCTGCGGCACGAGCGCGACCTTCGCCAAGTCGCCCCCTTGCTCGTGGAAGGCGAGAAGTCCGAGACCGGGCATTCCGATCACCGCCACGTGCCCACCGGCAGCGGTGACGGTGGCGAGTAGGCCGATCAGGACCGAGGCTGCGCCGTCGACACTGACGACGGTCCCTCGTGCCAACCCCCCGCGTGGGAGCAGATCACCGATCGGCTCCGGAACGGGAAGCATCCGGAGAGTCGATTGCGCGGTGGCCACGATCGGAGTTGGCTCACGCTCGCCTACGGGTTTGAGCATCACCGACGGAGTAGCTGGTTCGGTGCCGTCCGCGCGGGCAGGGATCGAGGCCATCTTGCGGCGTAGCTGTTCGAGCTTTTCCGCCTTGGTCAGCACTGTTGTTGCTGACGAGTGGGGCTTTTGGTTCATCGTCGCCCCGCTTTCCTGGATCCGCACGCACTTCCCGCCCACCAGGATACTCGAACACAGGTTCGATAAAAACAGAGTCGGGAGCGGTTGGGTTTTACGCCGGTCCAGCGATCGGCTCCAGCAAACTCGGATCGTTATTCCTCGGAGAGTTCACCGCGGTCGAGACTTCGTACGGTTCGAGGTGCGACTCCGGAACGGAGTTGATCATGGCCTGGACTTCACCTTTGTCGGTGAGATTCGGATCGAGCCAGTGTTCCCAGAACGATTCAGGCAGAATCAGCGGGGACCTGTCGTGTATGTGTCCCAAGGAATCTGAGGCTGGCCGAGTCAAGACTGTGCAGGTCCATACCCACTTGTTCGGATCATCTTCGGGCAGTTCAGGATCGGGCCACAACTCGTAGAGCCCGGCCATCGCGAGAATGTCGTCCTCGCCGTGAAGAAAATAGGGAACCTTCGACCCTGCTTCACTTTTCATCCACTCGTAGTATCCCGTGGCCGGGATGATGGCACGCCTTTTGGAAGCACTACTTCTGAATGAGGGCTTCTCCGTGACGCTTTCACTGCGGGCGTTGATCAGCTTGGACGCCATCTTCCGGTCTTTTGACCAAGCAGGGAGCAAGCCCCATTTGACCGTCCTGAGCTGGCGCTGGGGCTCGGCGCCGGGTTCCTCGCGTGGGGTTCGTTCGAGGATCACGCGGACGGGCTGAGTGGGTGCGACGTTGTACGACGGGGGCAGTTCGTCGCCGACAGTCTGCATCGTGTCGAAAAACGACTGCAATTCCTTACCTGAGCTTCGGTTGGCGTAGCGCCCGCACATGGCCTGACCTCCTCGTAGTCGGTTCCTATCCCATTGAACAGCGTGGGTCCTACTTCCACGCTCGCATGGCGTGTGATGATCTCAGCAAATACATCACAAGCAGGGAAAGGGGTTGTGCGATCAACGGTCCCCGGCCGGCACCTGCCGATGTCGCGTTGGCGGTCGCGTCCGCCACAGTCCTCGGTGTCACGGTCGGGGTTCTCCTTGCCGAAGTGGTGGCCGGCGTTGTGGTCGGAGCCGGCACCGCGGTTGTCTTCCGTTTCGTACTGCGCTCGATCATCACCCGAAAATGACCTTCTTTGCTGGTCAGCAGCGCGGAATAAGTTCGCGCATCGTCTCGTTGTAGAGGCTGTCGGTGTTCGGTTCTTTGCCCCGGGTACCACCCCAGAAATGCCGCTTCGAGCGGCCACTTGCCGAGAGGCGCAAGACGGGCACCGACCCTGTGAAGCCGCTGGACACCCTTTTCGGGGCCGGCGGCTTCGTCATATCCGGTGGCGATCAGTGGCGGCCGGGGAGGTCGACTGGCGGATGTGCAGTATTCGAAAGGTGCTGTATTCCGGCCGACGATGGAGACTAAATCATGCGCCAACGCAGTGAGGACCGAACTTCAGTCGACAAAGCCAACAGGGCGCTTCGGTGGCTACTGCTGGGATGGAGCGTGGGCAATGTTGCTGTGTGGTGGATCCACCTCGCCCGACGCAGCAGTCGTGAAGTCCAGGTTTCGCTGATAAAGCCCAGGACCCTTCGGTGAACGCACCTGGATTGATATGGGAGGCTTCCTCGCGTATTGCTCGCTGGCATCCCTCCTGGCCATTCTGGTTTGGTACATCCTGGCTCGTAGATGATCCCGTCGTTTACTTAGGCTGCGGAAACGGGCTCCAATACAACCACCAAATTGTCCATCAGCGAATCTTTCTGATTTGCACTGTTGCAGTGACTCAGTGACGACCCGGTACGTTGACCTCATCGGCGGTCTTGTCGTTGCGCAGCCCTCGAAAGGATGGGTGCCGAAGGCTGCCACCGGTGTACTCGCGGTATTCCACGTCGCAGACAAGGATCGGCCTCGACCAGGATGCATTGCGGGTGACCGCTCGCGGCGGCTCGATAGTGAACGGGCTGATCGGCTGATGGAGTTCGACGAGCTTGTCTCGTAGTTCGCGCCGCTGTCGATCGGTCAGACCCGTACCAACGTTTCCGATATATCTGAGGACCCTTGAATCGTCGTGAGCGCCGAGGATCAACGATCCGACTCCTCCTGCCGCACCTCCCGAGCCGGGGAGGAAGCCGCACACTACGGCCTCACAATTAGCTCTCAGAGGCGTTTTGATCCAGTCGCGAGATCGCTTGCCGGACTGATAGATCGAGGAGATGTTCTTGGCCACGATACCTTCCAGATGGTGTTTGCGCGCCACCTCGAGCATGGTCGGTCCGTCGACGTTGAGCCAGTGCGGTGGGACTTTGATGCGCGGGTGTTCGAGACTGAGATTGGCGAGCGCCTCGCGGCGCTCGAGATAGGGCAGATCGCTGGTTGATGTGCCGTCGATGTCGAGGACGTCGAACACGTAATACGAGGTCACGGCCTCGTTGCGGAGCTGTGCGGTGGGTCTGAGCACGTGCATCCGGCGTTGCAACAGGGAGAAGGACGGCACACCGTCCGGTCCGAGGGCGACGATTTCCCCGTCGAGGACGGTTTCTCGGTGTTCGAGCACCGAGCGGAGTGCATCGACGATCTCGGGGAATGATGCGCTGATGTTGTTACCGTTGCGCGACCAGAGCATCGGATGCACGGAACCTGTTGTTGCTATTGCTCTTTGGCCATCCCATTTCGATTCGAAGGCCCAGCGCTCCCCTGTCGGGGGCTGCCCGAGAGTGGCGAGCATCGGCGGCACTGGCTTTCCGGCGGTGGCGCTCATACCGTCCACTGTGCGCTGGTTTGTACTGGTTTCGGCCGGTTTTCGGAGGTTGAGACAATAGTGAAATGAGCGAGACTGCAGAACCGGATCAGACTCAGGGGTGGAGCCCGGCCCCGGACGAGGGCCAGGCCGGCACGGTGATGACGAAGGACGGTCAGTGGGCGTACCGCTACAAGGACGGTGCGGAGCTGATCATGATGAAGATGCCGGAGCGTCCAGCCTCCACGTAGGCGTGTGCAGTGGGCCCGCACCGGCCCCCTTGCCTTGCACAGGCTGGGTAGCGGGCCGCCGTTGTCTTGGACCGGCTCCGGTGACCACCTCGGTTTCGGCGAGGCGGCGAGCCTGCGGTAGATCAACACCACTTGTCTCAGCGGGTTGGCCAGTCGCTACCGCTCTCCCATAGCGGGACTTATGTCTCCACTCTGCGTGCGATCGTTCTGATTTCGCGCGGTTTGCGGGAGAGACCGCTCGACATTTACTGAGCCCTCCGATCATCAGCCGTACTTTCACGTAGCTCCATACGCAGGCACCGAGTCAGCCGATCTTCTCGTCCCGGCCGCTCAGGGTCTATCCCGTGATTGTTGTCGAGCAGATACGCGTTGGGCTCGACGACTCGGCAGGCCGGACACTGCCATCCGCTCAGTACTGCGCCCTTCTGTATCCCGCCTGCGCAATCCCACGGTGCAGTCCACATCGCCGGGATCATGCGCTCTGTCCACTCGCGAACAGCAACAACATCGCCCAGTTCAATGTCGAAAAGCGTGAGCTGCGAGTCGTTCATCGCATTTCCTGGATCAACTCTGCTCCAGGCCCGAGCACTTCGTCTTCGTCAGTCGCATCCTTAGCCCCTCGAAGGGCAACCATGAGGCCGGCAACGCCCAACAGGCATGTCATCGAGGCTCCTGCCATGAACAGAAGATCACCCACGCGAGGGACCGATTTCGCTTGCTGGCCGGATCCACGAAATCCGCGCCTCATGCTCGTCTGCGTGCAACGGAACAGAACCCGGATCATCTGGGTGAACGCCCGCCCACGCTGATTGTTCTGACACAAGATCCGCCACCGTCGCCCACGTTTCCGAGGTACAAGGCGGGTTCACAACAGCCGCTTTGGCGAGTGCTCGGCGGGTAGCTCCACTGAGGCGGAGGAGCTCTGTGCCGCAAATCCCTCGATCCCAGATGTACCGAGCGAGTTTGATGGAATCGGCATATTTCGCGGCCTCCGCGTACGAGGTATGGGTGAAGTCCACGTGGGTGGTCACGGCTGCACCCGCGGGTAGCGACGGCGCCGCTCCGAGGCGGTCAACCCACCCCAGACACCGAAACGCTCGTCGTTCGCCAATGCGAATGCCAAGCAGTCGACACGAACCTCGCATCCTGCGCAGACCCGTTTCGCCGGCCGGACAGCTTCTCCGGGTTCCGGAAAGAATGCTTCGGGATCAGTACGTTGGCACACAGCTCGCTCCTGCCAATCGACATTCCCAGCGATATCGCCTGGGTGAATCTCGGTGATGGTCATCGAAACCACATCTCCTCTACACATCGGCCTCTCGGATTGATGGGCGAACGGTAGCGAGGGACCTGGACTGCGTGAACCGGAGCGGACGGCCGGCCACCCTTTTCGACTTTCACATCGTGGACGCGAAGCGGCGTCCTACCAGATCAGTACACTTCTGTGTACTGCAAAACGACCGGTAGATTTCTAAGCGTTCGCGCCCGGACATGCGATCCTCTGACGCCGGCAACCCTTGTCCGGCGGCCCACAACCGACCGATGGGATACACGTGCCGACTCCAACTTCTTCCGCGCCTGGCCCAGTCATGACACGGCTCGCAACAGCGTTGTTCAGGAATGCACAAAGCGCCGGCCGAAACTTCAGGGATGGAGAACGTCACAACATCCGCCAGGGTGAAGAAGGAACTACCGAGCGGATCTTGTTGAACCTCGCGAAGACCATTCCCGAACTCCACGTCGGAGCCTTCAGCCACAGAGAGGAATCCCGCTACGGGGCGGACTGGGAATGGTGGATTTCGGACGGATCGAATAAATGGTTTCAGCTCGTCATCCAAGCCAAGAAGCTTCAAACGCCGAAGGCGCATCCGGCCGGGAAGTACAAGATCAAGCACAAAATTCGATCCTCCGGCATGCAGCAGATCGACCTACTCGACCTCTACGCCCGCAAGAGCGGAGCGCAGAGTCTTTATGCGCTCTACAACCCTGCGGCTCGCGGCGTCCGGTACAGCGATCACAGATGCTGCCTCGGTCCCTCCGGTGACCGAATCACTGCTGTCAGCGCAGATGTATTTCTCAAGCGGTTCCCACGTACCAAGGGGCTAATCGATGATGTCCCCCTAGCCGCGATCCGTGAGTACGCGCTCCCCTGGTCGTGCCTGGCAAACGACCGTGTCGCCACACACGACGTGCCACCGCCACCAGGGCCTTCCCCGCTGACCTTCATGCAATTTGCTCAGTGGACAGTTATGCAAGATGCCAACAGAGACTCGCTTGGCACGTTCGATTCGACCAGCGCGGCATATTCATTGCTCGTCAACTCCGTGACAATGAAAGCCCTTGCACAAAGCCAGGACTGGTTCACGCGGAACTATCGCCACTACCTCGACGACTGGATGGGCGTAGAGAGACCTGGGCAGCCCGAAGAATGGAAGGACGCGCAGAAGATTGCCATATCTCGGCACGAATCTTCCGACGAGCTTTTCGCGCAACAGCGAATCAGGATTTTCGACCGCGCTGAACTCCCTGCCTACGTCTCCGCTGTCCTCAGCAACGAACCGATCCCCGAGGACGTCCGGCACCCCTTCTCCGAGATCGATGCCGCCCCCAAGCAGATCCTCACGCTCATCGCACCACCCAGGGTCCAGCCGGTCGAGCCCCCCGGTGAGCCGCAAAATTTGACGAATACGACCTGTTACCCGTTTCGAGTAACAAGCCACCAGTCCCCCTTCCAATACCGCTACCTCGGCAGGTGAAGTTCGCGCATTCGCGTCGGGTGCATGTACGGCGGACGAACACCAGCCAACCCGAACCCCGAGGTGACCGGCGCATCTCGCGAGGCCACACATGATGCCGGTGTCGTGCGTCCCAGCGTCCCGTCAGCGTGCTCGTGCGAGAACTCCCACAGATCCTCACCTGCACGGTTCTCGAACTCCCACCGCAAAACGCGACCCTCACCGTGCGCGCGTTTCTTCCCAATCACATCGAGACCGGACACTATCGCCGCGACGGCCGTCAGGTCACCCACACCGCGCCAGGTGACAGTTCGGGAATTGGTGATCATCAACGGCATGTACCTCGCCCGGTAGCGGCCTTGCCGGTCCGAGATCACTGCCGGCACGCTCGACGCGAGTTCCTCGAGCCCTCGGTGATCAGTTCTGCTCGCCCAGTGCCGCACCACCGGATCTCCGGCCGGGTCTTCGGGGAACGAACACGTCGCGCACCAATGCCAGTCCGCGCCCGCCAGAGTGCAGCGCGCGAGAGGCAATTCGAGATCCGGCGGGGTCTTCTCCGGCGAGAGCGCCGGCACGTATTCGCCGCGGTCGAGGGCGCCTGCTTTGTGGTCGGCCCACAGCTCCGCGGCGAGGATGCCGTCCAAGGCGATCCCCCAGGGGCTTGCATGTGCCAACCCTGTCGAGAGATGGGCCCTGACCAGGAAGGGAGCGAAGGCGGTGTCTGCGTTCATGTCAGCCACCCCAATGCCTCGATCACGTCTTCTCGAAGCGGTTCCAGTTCCGCTCGCCAGTCCGCGACCTGCGGGCCGGGGCCGGTCAACACGGTCAGCTCCGACTCGGCGCGGACTCTGCCGTGCCCGATCGCGCTGCGCCCACCCAGGAAGCCGTCTCGCGAAAATCGTTCCCACACGTCACTGAAGAAGGCGATGTCGCGGTCGGTTGCCCGGTCCAGCCTCAGGAATGTTTCGAAATGTGTTCCTGCGGGCAGCGTCTCGACCTCGAAGCGCATCAACATCGACGTCTGGTGCGCCGAAGTTCCCGAACCGGGCACGGTGTCGGCATCGAAGGGCGCAGGGAAAGACTTGGTTCCGGCGTCGTCGAAGCGGCTGTAACTTTCCAGGGACATGAGCTCGAACTGCGACATGAGCACTCCCGGGTAGGGCCTGCTCATGATCGATTCTGTTTCCTTCACTCGGGGAACGACTTTGCCGACTTTGAGACATCCGTCGATCGGCGGCGCACCGCCTCCGTTTCCTCCGAACAGACTGATCGGCGGGACCAACTCGCGCAGGCGCTGACGCCGGCGGCCGGTCAGTGAGTCGCCGGCGACTTTGCTCAGGTTGCCGCCGTTGCGCAGTGCGTGCGCCGCGGAGAGAGGTATCTGTCTTTCGTAGCCGATCACATCGCGGAACAACTCCTCGGCGGTGCGTCGCAATGCTCCCCGCAGCGAGTTCCCCGACACGACCGGTACCAGCACTTTCCTCCCGTCGGGCTGCAGGATCGGTTCGCGGCGAAACAGTGTCGTCGTCGTTTCCGACTCCTCGCCTTTCTGCGAGATCGACGACAGGGCAGTCAGTTCGACATCCCATCTCACGGTCGAACGCATCAGCTGACCTTCCTCGCGGCGCGGGCAGCGGCAACTGATTCGGCCACGATGCGGGTGCGCAGGACATAGGCCGTGGGACGCTCCCGCAGCAGTGTCAGGACCGGCTCCGATTCGGCGCGCAGAAGAGCGGCCAACTCCAGCCGTTCGTCGGTTGTTCGCGGCTCGGATTCGAGCGAACGTGAGACAACCGACCACCAACGATCGAGGTCGGCTCCTCCGACATAAGTGGCAACGCGGACTCGGTTCGGCAAATGCTGCGTCCAGTACGTCGCCCGGCGCCGGCCCACCCACGAATCCCAGTCCACGCCGTAGTGCAACAGCAACAGCAGCCGCTCGGCCACGTTCTCCACACCGTGCAGCTGCGGGAGGCCTGCGGGAGCGGCAGCGAGCCAGCGGTCGGTCGGCGTCGTCATGCGTGCGCCTTGCTGCGAGGCGGTTTGGTGGCCAACAGCGCCAACGTCCACCATCGGTCGACGTGGCGGTACGCGGACAAGTGATCCCAGTCCTCGAAGATCGCCGGCCACCGACGCGCCGGTACTGTGCGAAGCACTGCATACGGGGCTGCGCTCTCGCCGAGCATGCGTTCGCCGAAGCCGTGAGAGCGCAGTCGGCGCATCGCGGCAGCTGCTGCGACATCCCGATCCGACCACGGCAAGCAGGTGTCTTCGACAGCAACGCCGCCCCACCGGGCGTGCGGCAGGATGTGTTTGCGGGCCGGGCGACGCAACGGCACCACCAGCGCGATCTCCGACGTCAACGGTGCCGACAAGGTCCGGGCCAGGCGCGGCTGCGTCAGTTCGGTCATCGCCGGCGCGGTGGTGATCAGATGCATTCGGGTTCGCAGCTCCGGCGTCTGATACGCCCACCGGCACGGTGCGCAGAGACCTTTCTCGGTCGGAGCCTTCCACGAGTCGAATGCGGTGAAGGTTCGCGAGATCGCCGACCGCGCGGGCTCGATCGGTGTGTCGGCCTTCGCGCAGCGCGCACACCGCCCCCTCTGCAGTGAGTCCTTCTCAGATGAACGATTCGTCGATGCGAACGCCGCCTCTACGACCTCCACGCACGAGGTCACCTCCTGTAGTTTTTCTTTCATCACGCTCGTCCTCCTGTGCAGGTGCCCCGAGTCGGATCGGCTTCGAGGCCTTACATACACAGGAAGATCCGCCCCAAGGGCCGCGTGTGACAACAACGCCAGAAATACTCATCGAGCACCCAGGGAAGCGGCAGAGATATGAGTGGCACCCCTCGCGCGGACGGGCTCGATCTGACCACACTGCGCGCACTGCGGCGCCCACGTCCCAACCTGGCCGCGATCAAAGAGCGCATCGAGGAACACCTCGACAATCACGACGGATATCTCGCCTTCTCCGGCGGCAAAGATTCACTCGTCGCCCTGCACCTGACCACAGCGGTCGAGCCGAACATTCCTGTCGTCTTCTTCGATTCAGGGCTCGAATACCCACAGACCTACGAGTACATCGCCGACCTCGCCGACGCATGGAACCTCAATCTCGAAGTGCACCGAGCCGACCCACCCCTGCTGACCGTCCTCGCGGACTCCGGCGAATGGGATCACCACCTGCCCACACGAGCGACGACGCGAGCGCTCCGCGACATTCTCATCGGAGCACCCTCACGCGCGGCACATCAGACTCACGGATCGGGCGAGATCTGGGGTGTACGTGCCGACGAATCAGCGAAAGGGACCGGACGCTGGTCGATGTACTACAACGCTCTCCGCGTCCGAGTTACCGAAGAATGCGTCGACTGCTGCACCACAGCAGCGCAGCAGCGACTCACACATGGCGGCGCCCTCGACCGAGCCGATGGCACACACGTTTTCGGGCCGGTCTGGGACTGGAGTAGCGAGGACATCTGGTCGCACATCGCCGCGCACGACCTTCCCGTCAACCCCGTCTACGACAAGCTCCGCCGCCTCGGCACGCCCGAGCAGCATCTACGGGTCTCACACATCCTTGACGGAGCGTTCCTCGAGCGCGGCCGCATCACCAGACTCAGACGCGGATGGCCGGCGCTTTTCGAAGAGCTAGCACGAGTCCTCCCTCGGATCCGTGAATTCGTCTGACCTCGAACCACATACGATCGAAGACAGGCCTGTCTTCAGCAGTATTGGGCTGCGCCCAAACAGTTTTCACCTGTCGAGAGGGAAGCTCCACGAATCCCTCAGCGATTTAGTTGTAATGGACCTCGACACCGGAGGCCGCCAGCGTCGCATAAACCAGGGCGTGCGTCGCAAAAACATTCGCTCGATCCACGTCCTTTTCGATCGCGTTGTCCGATAGTTCGGAGTAGTGCAAAGCTCGGATAGCCCACGTCGTCGAATCCTTGACTGTAGCCATGAGATTGCGCTCCTAAAATTGGTGGGTTCGTGTTGACCCGCTAAACCTTTCACACATGTGCAGCCGTCCGCGACCCCAGTTTGCAACTAGGCGTTGCCCTCTCACTACGGAGACAAAAACAGCAGCAGGTCGCCACCTCGACCAATCTCGTGGGGAATCTTCCCTCACAAGATCAGGACCGCCGATTGTGCTGCGGTCTAGGTCGGTGTGGCGACCTGCTGCTCGTCGCACATTCGAGATTAGCCGAGGGCTACGACACACCGATCAGAAAGGGTGCGACGGCGGGCTGCTTTCTCACGCTTTTGCGGCGCAGCGACGAGTCCCGATGTAGACGGACCCGGGGGTACACGTGGTGTGCGTTTTTTAGGCCGAGCTGTCGTGCGCGGGATTCTGTTCGGACGTTTGGGGTGCATTCGCGGCGGCCGTGTTTTCTGCCGGCGCCGACGAGGATCGCTTACTCGACGCTGCGGCCTTCTTCTTTTTCGGTGCGCTGTATCCCATAGCGGCGAGTTCCTTGACGGTCCACCCGCCCGCGAGCGCGCGTTCATGGGCGAGGCGGATCGTGTCCTCTGCCTCAACCCGTGCCGCGTCGATGGCAGCAAGCTCAGCTTCCGCCTCGCCGATGGCACCGACGAGAGCGACTCTCGTTGCAATCGCCTCCTGCGCCAACGATTCTGCGGCCTTGCGTGCTGTCTCCAGCGCCTTCTTGTGGCTTGACGGCGTTGTCGCGGTCATGGCAGTGGTATCTCCTTCACTCGAGGTTGTGCTCGCATCAATCTCAGCGGTGCTCTGTTGAGGTTCTCCGCTGTCGTTACGCAAATCGTAGTGGCCTGCGGCTGTGCTGTCGGGTGCGCCGTCCGTCACTGTCATCCCCTCCCACTGTGAGTGAGCGCAGACGCCGCTGCAGGCCCCCACTGAATCAATAGCGTCGTCAGCGCCGCCGGGATCAGGGCGGCGGCCCCGACACCACTGAGCGTCGAAACACTGCGACCTGGCCGCTCGGCCCGGCAGTTACTCACAGTGGAAGATAGGTCCGTCATCAGAGGAACCTGGCCGGGATCATGTCCGAACGGACTGCGCTGATCTGCACCAATTGACCGGTCTGAGGTGCCTCGATCATCTTGCCCTCGCCGAGATAGATCGCGACATGATTGGCGCCGTCAGCCTGCCAATTCCCGAACAGCAGGTCACCCGGCTGTGCCTGGCTCATCGGAATCTGGTGTCCGGCGCGGAACTGCTCCTGCGACGTCCGAGGCAGCACCTTGGTTCCGCCGCTTCCGATGAAGTACGCGAAGCGGCTCAGTCCGGAGCAGTCGTAACCGGCGATCGGGCCGCCCGTTCCATCACCCATCGACGGACCGGTCAACAAACCGCCGCCCCACTGGTAGGGAAGCCCGAGTGCCCGCATCGCAGCTTCGATGACAGCGCGAGCGAACTCAACATTGCGAGGAAGGTTGGGATCGAACTTCAGATCCGGCACCGCCGACGGTGCGAACAGGCCTGTGAGCGAGGGTATCCCGGCAGCGTTAGATGGTTGTGCGCTGAACACGGAGGGCAGAAGCGCAGGCCCTCCGGCAGGTGTCGTGTCATTTGCCGATGCGTCTTCGACAGCGGATCCGTTCGGCGCCGAGCCGGCCGGCGGAACCGAGTCCGGTCCGGGAGCAGGAAGGGCGACGTCGGGGATCAGAGCCTGTGCCTGCGGCGGGAGGATCTCTTGTATCTGCGCCGCAGCGTCTTTCAGTTCCGGGGGTAGCGCACTTTCCGCCTCGGACTGCCACGCAGGAGGAATCTGCTCCTGCAGCTGCGTCAGGGCAGTTGTTGCCTGGTCCAGGTACGGCTGCGGATCTGGAATGAACTGGGAGGCAGCCGGTGCCTGTTCCTCGACTACCGAGGTGATGGTGTCGGTGATGACTGGCTCTACGCCAGCTCCCTGCGCTGCCGATGCGCCGGCTACTGCGACGCCGACGATGAGTGATGCGATGTCCATGATGTCTTCCTTTACCGGATGTTGGTGCGGCCGAGGGGAACAACTGTCTCGATGACCGCGGGGACTTTCAGTGCGATCCGGACAGTAGAGACGGACCTGGACAGCTCAGGTGCCTGCAAGCAATCGACGAACATAAGACCAAGGTCAACGACCTTCCCTGGCGAGCGCTCCGACGGCTCTTTTTCTTTCACCCGAGTAACTCGTACCCGAGCCGGAGGTCCTCGTCGGAGACAACGATGAGGTCATCGTCGTGTGTGCGCACCAGCCATTGCCCACACGAGAGCGGTATCCAGTGCCCCTCGGAATAGACGGCAGCGAATGCACCGACGTCGACGAATCGCGCGTAAGTGAGAGAGCCGAGTTGCTCCCACACATCAGGGTCATCGGCGAGAGACACCAACCGGTATGCACCAATCGCCTTGTCGGGAGTCGAGAGATCCTTCCACGCGAATTCCGTGAGTTCGTCGAGCGTGGTGTTACCGGGAATCGCATGAATCGAGTGAGACACAGGAGCCTTCACCCCATCAACGGCACCTAGTGGCCGAATTTCAGTGATGCTCATGGAGTCCCTCCCTCGGATTCTCGAGGCCACGTCTGCGCCCTCACTGCAGCGCAATT
This sequence comes from Rhodococcus sp. T9N, assembly GCF_024436645.1. Lineage (NCBI taxonomy): Bacteria > Bacillati > Actinomycetota > Actinomycetes > Mycobacteriales > Nocardiaceae > Rhodococcus > Rhodococcus sp. T9N. The sequence continues at coordinate 127,018 of NZ_JAMSKS010000081.1, forward strand.
CGAGCAGTAGTTCTCGTCGACGGAATGTGTCCACCCTGGCTCGATCGCGGATCTCACGACACTGCACGATGACAAGTAGTTCGCCGGAACTTCTCGAGTAGTTCCACACGCATCACAGTTCACGGTGATCGACATCGTCAATTGTCAACTCCCGGATTCACCAGATCTCCGCCAGTTGCCCCCACTGTCATGGTCTCTGGCTCCGGAGCAATGATGGTGACAGGAACTGCGCCGCGGATCCGCTCCTCAAATCTCAGGCAGAGCCGCGCGTACACCACCAACCCTGTTTCCGAGTTCGTCATAGTGCCACTGATCCACCGTTCGTCGATCCCGTCGATGATCTGTCTCAACGTCGGCCGACGTTCCCATTCTGCTTCGCGGGCGTACCGGTTGATCGCCGCGGCAATACGTTTAGGTTCGACGCCATGTCCGTAGATGCACACCGGTATCGCTGGATGAAAGTCGGGTGGAACGAGGAACCACTCTCTGAAAAGCCCGCGCAGCCTGCCCAGTGGGGTAATGGTGATTCGCACTCCGTAGTAGTGCTCACTGAAATTCTCGGGGCCGACTGGACTGAGGACATGCGTGCCCAGTTTCGCCTGACTCGTAGCGTGTCTTCCATGCTTAGCGATTTTCTCGACCACTTTCCCTCACTTCCGTTCTCTCACTTGCCTCGAAGCGGCCGGCGCAGTCTTCGAGGTCTGCAATCGTCTGCCACGCGTGCTCCCAATCCCCACCTTCGTGAGGGTCCAGTACTTCCACGGCGTTTCGTAGGGCTAGTGCAGCGACACTGAACGCTGACACTGCGGTACGGGCAACCGGCGAGTTGACGAGATCCCTGTACGGGATGTTCTGTCGCAGACGGCACCGGCGGCACAGGCGTCCGGCGATATCCGAGTCCAGCCCATCGTGGTACCAGTCCGGCGTGACGCACCGGCAGTGCGTCTTCACTTCTTCTGTAACGGCTGGCAGGGAGTTCGGGCAGGGTTTGTTGGTTCCGCCGCCGCCGGCCGGGTAGCGCTCGTGAATCGTGTTGTGAGACCCATTCAGTCCGAAGCAGATCGGGCACCGTGTTACCGCCTTCGCATTCGTCTCCTCTTCCGCAGGTTCGGCAGGGGCGGAACCATCTGAACCGCCGACATTGTCGGCGGTTGCCGTACCGATATCGGGACGCGCCTTGGCGGGTTCGGTTGCCAGGAACCGGGCGAGCAGACTGTGGGCGGCTTCTCGGCTGGCGATGTTGCCGTACTGAAGCGCGCAATTCGACACCTGTCGTATCTCTTCCGCCTCTTCAGTGGTGATGCGCCGGTGACCGTTGAGCTGTAGCCAGTAGAAGACAGCTTTCCCTGCTGCCAGGAAGAACTCGTCGGGCTCTGAGCCGTAGGGGACACCTTCACTGGCTTCGATCGCGACTCTTCCGATGTCGATCGCGAGTTCGTCTGCGGCTGTGAGGTTATCGGCGTCGAAACCTGTTGCCGGTTCCGCTGCCGGGGTGAGGGATCCGTTGCCGTGCTGGTGCGCGGTGGCGTCGGATGGGGTGGCAGTCATCTGTGGTGTCCCCTTTCGATGTGGGCCTTGTTCGTTCGCCTCACGTCAGCGGCAGCTGTCACCTTGTGGGTGTGTGGATGCAGCGACGTCGAGGAGTTCGACACGGCCGTGGTTGTGGTGCTGTGAAGGATCGCGAGCGTGGCACGGATATCGCGGGCTGCGGCGGCGAGGTGGGTGGTGATGTCCTGATTGTCGGCTTCGGCGGCGAGGAACAGTTCCAGCGCTTCTGGGTACGTTCTCGGGCCGGTGTAGAGCCCTCGGAGTTCTTCGCGTGCATCAGCTATCCCGGCGAGGGCATCGTCGAGGGCCGCGAGCATTGCTCGGAGTCGCCGTTCGGCCGGGTCGGGGAAAACTTGTGCGGCGCGGTATGTCTGAGTCATGAGCGGGATTCTCCTGTCGTGTCATGTCGCGTTTCGAGGACCGTTCGTACGTGTCAGGGGGCGGAATCGGTCCCGGGGGGTATGCCGATCGGTGGGCGGGAGGACCGCGACGATGTGGCTCTCTACCGACCGCCGGCGGCTCACTTGGATGTCTCCGGCGATCAGCTCGCGCATCCGATCTGCGATGTCGCTGTCGTCTTCGTAACCGCTGCAGAAGATTCTGTCGTCCGGGCCGCGTACGCCGCGCTCGGTGTCGAGGATCGTGTAGTACGGGACCCTGCGGAGGTTGAAGGGGCTGGTAAGGATCGCGAACCTGCCATCGCCGGATGTTGCTCGCACCCTCCACCATCGCCGGGACTCCGCGAATTGCACGCGGTGCCCCATTTCGAGCGCGGTTGCAGCGACCGAGAGTGATGAGCAGGGTGCGATTCGGTCGCCAACACTCGATTCATTGCTCACGACTGCGCCTCAGAGGACGTAGTGGGTAGGACATCAGGTGGAAGGGCGGCGAGTGCGGCGTGGATCTGTGCGGCGCGTTGGAGGGTGCCGCGGATGCCTTCGGGGTACGCAAATCCACGGGCGTCAAACGGGTCGGGTTGCAACGCAAGGATGGACACGCGCTCGGCGAGCGCGGCGTGCTCACTGCAGGTAAGGGATTTGAAGCGGCCCGGCGCCGGAATATCCCGCAGGGCGGATTCGAGGTGCAGCCAGGTTTCTTGGTTCGAATCCGCGGCGCCCTGTGTGTCTGTGCTGTCGATGCTCGTCATGGCTGAATTCCTTTTTTCCGAGAGGTTGGGATCGTTTCGTGACGGAGATTTCGAGATTGAAGCCGAACAACATCGAGAGTCCGTAAAAGTCGAATGCAGGACACCCGTTGCGCCTTGGGTTCAGGCGATAGGACCGGTGGTGAAGGTCAGGATCTCGGACAAACGGCCGGAGAACACGAGGTAGATGATGATTCCCAGTGCTACCGCACTGACCAGAACCGGGATGAAGGAGCCGAGTCGGATCTCCCCGGTCGACGGCTCCACTGATGCCGTTGCCGACGGCCACGCCGACTGTGATCAACGCGAAGAAGCCGAGAAAGTAGAGCCAGGCGCCGGTCACCACGCCTCCCGTGAGTGCGGCGCCTGCGGCGAAACCTATCGTCGCGATTGCCCGACTGAGGCGGGTTCGTCGTCTGCTTTCAAGGATTTCGTTCGACAAGCGGATGTGATCATCACCATCGGTAGAACTCATCTACTTCTCCTCATTTCTGTGCGCAGGCGGTGCGCGCCGCGCCGGCATCGGCGGAAGTGATCATCAGGTGATATTTCGCGGCCACGGTGAGATATTTGATGGCGTAGTCACAGTGGAATGCAGCGTTGGGGGGAAGCCAGGTGTCGAGGCCTTGATCTGACTTCGATTGGTTTGCTTTGCCTTGGGAGGCAAGCAAGTTGACGTCCGTGTCGTTGGCGAAGTTCACCCTTTGCTGCGGAGTCCAATTCGCTGCCCCCGCATCCCAGGCTCTCGAAAGTGCCACGACATGGTCGATCTGAATAGCCGAAGGATTGGACGTGGAGAACGCGATATCGGTTCCGGTGTACGGGTCGTGAAGCGTGCCGGCGATGACTTTGCAGTCGCGCGTTCCGGGTTTGAATGCGACATCTACAAGTTGAAGTTTCAGGACGTCATTGCGTGTTATCTCTAGCGCCGCATCAGGATGAAGGCACGGTAGGCACGGCGTGTCGGTCGCCCTGTCCCTCATGGTTATCTAATAGCGTCTATGTCACAGGTGGGACAGCCATAGGAGTGGCGATGTCGTGTGCTGTAGAGAAGGTCATTTCACCGACGACGGGGCAGTCGGGTTGGGTGATCGTGGACGAAGAATCCATGCGCCCGGTCGCGGAGGCTTCCGAGTGGGTGCTGTTCATGCAAGGCGCCGGAAGGTCACCTCAAACAATCCGCGCATACGTTCCTCGGGTCTGTTGGTTCTTGAACTGGACTGCCGGTCGCGGACTGGATTGGCACGAGATTCGTGTAGGTGAACTCACTCGTTTCAAATTCGCCGTCGAACACACCCCAACCGTCCACTACCGGCTGCGCTCCGGCAGATCGGTCAACGCAGTGATGACCGCTGTCGTCGAATTCCTCAGGTTCTGCGGAATGCGTGGATTGGTCTCCGCAGATGTTGTTTCTGGGCTGTCCCAGCCCAAGTACCTGGCCTACGCACCCCGCGATTTCCACGAAGGTGAATCCGGTCAGCATCGGCTGATTCGTGCCAGAACCCTCAAAGCGCCGGAAGTCGTAAAGCCTCCGGAAATTATTACTGAAGAACAGTTTTCGCATGCTCTGAACTCCGCGAACACCGAACGAGACCGTTTTCTGGTGCTGTTGCTGGTTCGTTCCGGACTCCGAATCGGAGAGGCATTGGGTTCGCGCCGTAGCGACCTGCATTTCCTTCCGACCTCGGTTCATCTGGGATGCCAGGAACGTGGACCTCATGTTCATGTTGTTCGGCGTGAAGGCAATTCGAACGGTGCCCGCGCTAAAGGACAATCCCGAGTCGTACCGGTCAGCGACGAGGTGGTCACTCAGTATCGCGAGTACCTTCTCGAACGAGACAGCGTGCCCACCGCAATGACCTCGTACTTCGTGTTCGTCAACCTTCTCGGGCATCACGCCGGTTCGCCGATGTCGTATTCGAACGCAAAACAGATTGTGGAAAGGATCGGCAACCGTGCCGGTTTCCGATTGCGGCCCCACATGTTCCGGCATACGGCAGCCACAATCTGGACGCGCAACGGCACCGGTATCGACGTGGTTCAGTCGTTGCTCGGTCATGTGAGCCGAGCATCGACCGCGATCTATCAACACCCCGACGCGGAGGACCTGAGGGCGGCAGTGGAAAGAGTGGGCATATGAGCATCACCGCTCTACCCGTCGAGTCAAGAGCCCTCTCGACTGGAAACGAACAGACCTGGAAAGCGTGGTTGATCGAACGAATCGACCCGCAATGGCGAGTCGCGGAATGGGATTCACGCCGACAGGTATTCACCGGAGACGTCGACAACGAAATGACAGCGGTCTATCTGTGCCGAGTCGACCGATGCATGACGGTCGTGGAAATCTTCGACCGCCGTTGCAGGCGGTGCGAACGCCACCGCAAGCTCAACGGGACCTCACCTTCATTCTTCGACCGGACATTCGACCCCGATTCGGTTCCACGAAGAGACGAAAAAGCCTTTTCGAAAGTCGATTTCGAACTCAGTGAGGTGAACGGCACTGTTGCGGCGGAGATTATTTACGGAGTGCAGCAGCGTGACCGTGATCAGATCATCTTGGTTCCGATGCGGATCCGCAGCATAGTTTCCCACCTCCCACCGGATTGTCGCTCACTGCTCGATGTCGCCGGAAATCGCCAGTTCGAGAAGGCACTCGGAGCTGCAGCCGGTGGTGTGTTCCGGTCGTTGGTCACACATCTGCAGCGGGCGCACGTCGTGTACTCCGGTACTGATCCCACCATGGCCGACGTGTGGAAACCTGCCGTCGTGGGCCTGCAAGCTGCTCCGGACCGGCGATACAGTGCGGCCGGTGGCGTTGTGGACTTCCGAGAGATCAGACAGCGATGGCTTCGAGAGATCACCAAACAATTCGGCCGCGAGGTACGCCCACCCGTGACGACACTGCGGCACACCGTTCATGCCGCCGAAATCGCTTCACGGCAACTCTCGCTGCGCACGAACGGCGATCACCCCGAACTACTCGACCACGGTGACATGAGCGCTGTCGTCGAGGGTTTCCGCACCAGCGCCGATCGAGAGGGCAAGCCCCATTCCTTCACCCATCGACGATCATTGCTCGGGTGGTGGCGCCGACTTCTCGAGTTCTCACGCCGCACGGGCGCAATGGATGACATCCCCGGCTCCTTCGCACTCGATCTGCGTTCGCACACAATTGCCCAGGTCGAGACCAGCGAGGACGACTTCGGACGCACGATCCCCGAACATGTCATCGCACAACTCGATCAACACCTCGAGCTGCTGGGTAGGCACTCCACGTACTCCGCGCCGGGCTGGAACCCTGACGACTACGCCATGATGTATCAGACGGTCTACCAGATCATCCGGGACACCGGTCGACGCCCGAGTGAGATCGTCGGGCTCAAACGCTCATGCCTGGACTGGGTCGACGGCAAGCCCACACTCGTCTACGACAACCGTAAACGTCGCAGAATGGGGCGTAGATTGCCGATCAGCACTGCAACGGCAACCGTGATCGACCAATGGCTCGACCACCTTCAATCGCTGTCTGTTCCGGACACACTGTGCGACTGGCTCTTTCCCACGCCGGGAACCCGCAACAACATTCGCCGCGGGCACTTGAGCGGTGCGCAGTTCGGGTCCCGGGCCTTCGCCATCTGGATCGATGCAATCCCGGAACTTGTCGACGAAAGACTCGACGATGACGGAAACCCAGCTCTCTACGACAGATCAATGATCACTCCTTACGGATTGCGGCACTCCTACGCTCAGCGGCACGCTGACAACGGCACACCGGTGGACGTCCTACGCGAATTGATGGATCACCGCAGCGTCGACACGACCATGGGATATTTCTCCGTCACACTCAAACGTAAACGCCAAGCCACCGAGGAGATTTCGAAGTTCGCGATCGACAGGCACGGACGACCGGCGGGATTCACGTCGGTAACGGAGTACGAGCGACAGTCGGTGGCCGTGCCCTTCGGAAACTGCACCGAACCCTCGAACATCAAAGCCGGCGGCCAACACTGCCCGATCCGATTCCAGTGCGCAGGATGCTCCTTCTACCGACCGGACCCGTCCTACCGGCCCGCAATCGAGCAGCATCTCGCAGAGCTGCGCACAGACAAAGAAACTGCAATCGCCACCGACTCCGCGTCGTGGGTGATCACCAACTTCGACGCCCAAATTCACGCGTTCACGGACGTCATCTCGTCGATGGACGCAATGCTTGCCGACCTGCCCGCAGACCAACGCGCGGTCATCGACAACGCCTCCCGCGAACTGAGGAAAGCGAGGACCGCAGCTGCCTTCATACCGCTCGAGTCCGTAACCACCCACACGAACGAGGACGAACAACGATGACTGCCGATGACCGTGACATACGAACCCAACGGCTCATCGCCTCCCGTCGACGTGACAGCGCTGACAAACAACGCAGAACGCTGACAGTCATCGCCGACCTCTCATCCGCTGGCGAACGCATCAACATCAGCGAAATAGCGCGTCGCGCAGGCGTTTCTCCATGGTTCATCTACAACACCGCAGCAATTCGAACCGCCGTCGAACGCGCCACAGAAGAGCACTCCCACACCGCCACCAGAAGCAGCGCCGGACGCACGTCCGCTACGGCGGACAGTCTTCACGCCGAACTGTTGATGGCGCGTGAGGAAGTTCGGGCGCTACGAACGGACCGAACCAAGCTCGAGACCAAAGTGCAACTACTACTCGGCAACCAACTCGAACACCTGCCGCACGACACACTGCTCGCCCGTATCCACGAGCTCGAACAGATAGCAGCCGAGCTGCGCTCGGACCTCGACTCCGAACGCAGACGCGCCGACACCATGACAACACGAACCGAAGAACTCCAGGACGAGCTCACCGCCGCCCGCGCCTCACTCAAAAGGATGGTTCAAAGCGTTTCTCCAGCACGACGAATCGAAGCAATCGGCACATAAGAACACACCCCAGCAAGCATCGGAATCTACGCGGAACTGTGAATCAACACGCGGACAATACGGCAGACATCGCATCCTTCTCTGCTTGAGTCACCCACAGGCGGTAGACCGACTTCACCGTGATCTGCTTCGAGACGTAGGTGCATCGGTACGCCTTGTTCGGGGGAAGCCAGGATGCGGCATCGGAATCAGACTTCTTCGCGTTCGTCGGTCCATCCACCGGGATCAGATTTCGGGGATCGTTCGCCAGATTCGTGCGCTCCTGAAGACTCAATTGTTGCGCACCCTTCTGCCACGAATCGCTCAACGCGACCACATGGTCAATCTGAACCGCAGTCGAAGTATCCTGTCCCCGAACAAAATTGATCGTCTTTCCAGTGTAAGGATCAGCCAACGTGCCAGAGAGAACAACACATTGCTTCTTTCCTTCTTTGAAGACCACGTCAGTCAGCCGCGAAGCCAACAGATTATTGCGCGTATCGCACCCGTCATGCCCGAACTCCACATCGACATCATCAGACCATGCCTGACCGAACTGATCTCTGCTGTAACCAGTTTTCGGAGCACGCCCCTTCACCGGAAGCGTCTCCAACAGCGCAACGGAAGAAGCCACATCAACATCGTGCTGACCAGGGCTATCCACAGACAACGATCCTGCTGGGATCACATCCGCCAACGTCGTACTGCAACCGGAAATCGACAACCCGACCAAGGCAGTGACGGCAACCAGGAGGGAACGGGAACGCACCAAGCGACTATGCAACGTGAAACTCCTAAATCATATGCAGTGCAGAGGATCTGCACTCTTATCAACAAAACTCATGAGGATGATTGTCGGGAAATCCCGACATCAGACCAGGTGTGCTACACATCCACCGAACCCAATCAACCGGCCACGTGCGTGATTGAACATGCCATCGTCCCTATCCGTGCGGTCGAACCGGTCGACCGTCACACGAACTGACCATCGTCACTCACATAACTCACACCGTCGACATCGAACAATGGGGGCCTACCAGCAAGGTTTTGAGATATGTCAAAACTGCGTGCAGATAATGCGAGTGTCACAACCATTTCTGGCCAGAGGACCGTCGTACTTGTCGGTCCATGCGGTTCCGAAAACGCACCTTTCGCCTGTGCCGCAACCCCTTTCGTAACCAGGGATATTCGGCAACTTGTCGACGACAGTCACCGATCCGAGCAATTCGTCGAGGCGAGGTGTCGACTCGCCGGCCACTTCTGCGACCACGAGAGGTGCAGCAGGTGCACTCGTCTCCATTCCCGTCCAGGGGCCTCCCTGAGCAACCGCTGCGCACCCCGAGACCACGGTCATAAGAAGCCCCGCAGCGGCAACACACGTGGCGACCTTGCGCCTCATCATCATTCTTTCGTCTCTGCTGATGGCCACATCAATTCGGCGGCGTTAGGTGCGACGGATGAAAGACTGACTCTGCGGGCGAAATTCACGGCCACCTCGCTCGGATCCGCAGAAGGAACAAACGCGGGGTATTCGTCGAGCATCACGATCAGTCGACCGCTGTCTTCGTCACCTTGAGTTTCGGAGCTGTCCTGCTTTTCCTTTTCGGCCGCGTTTCGTGCTGCGGCGGCAGCTTCCCTGGCTCGTGCGGCGAGCGTGACGACAGTTGTATCGGGGGGTTCGATCGGCGTGGTCATGGTCTCCCTTTCCTGGCGAGCCGATGCGGTGCGTCCGGCATCGCCGCACGCTAACTCCGGACCTGGACTGGATGACGCCGTGCACGCACCTCCGTACAGAACCTGCAGCTCAGGCTCCTTTCATTTCGCCGTCAGCCCGGGAAATTCAGCCGGCGCTCGGGTGCACAAGTTTCAAGAGGCTGCCCCGATTCGGCACCGGCGAATGACAGGACTGGCCGAGTTGGTCGATCGCGTGAGGTAGTGTCGGCGGCACTGAGAATGCACCGGGTGAGTCGGGGGCACACCATGTGGTGGCCTCCGACTTTTCTTTTGTGTGCGTCCTTCAGTTCTCTTGCGCGCCGATATCGCGGACTGCGTCACCGGCTTTGTCGGGGCCAGCTTCTTCCGCTCGGCGGGTGTCGACGACTCGGAACTGTGCCGGGATCCCGAGAATGTCAGGATGAAATGTCAGGTCCGGCCGGCGACGGCGCGCCGTCTGGTCTTTGCTCATCGTTGTTCTCCTTCGGGTCTGTGATCGGTCAGTTGCACGATCAGGCGCTCGCCAGGTTGTTGTCCAGGTCGCTCGTACGGCGCGAAATGTGCACCCACCACGTCCAATTGGATTCCTCTCGGAAGCAAATGATGTGAGTTGTTCATCCGTGAAGACTGCCCGTAGTACATCCCCCGCTCTGTCGAGATCTCGAAGACGACATCTGTCGGGCGAGTGGTGGAATCGAGCTCGTGCAGCGAGTGCGTCGCTGCAGTGAACCGGTCGAAGGAAAGCACCGTGCCGGGTTGAAGCGTGGCAGGCAAGTCCGCCGGGTTGACCACAGCATTGGGAACGCTGACAGAGGTGTAGACGAGATGTCCGCGGCCGGATTCACGTTCGTACCGTTGAATAGCGCGGTCGACACGCTGCACCTGCTTACGCCTGCCGTCGTCGAGTTCAACGGCATCGCCGGCAACCGCAGACAGCGCGTTGTTCGTTTCCTTCCAGACGTTCGGATCCGACGTCAACGCCGACAGTGCGTTGTACTGCGCCTGCGGCATCGAATCGAGCACCTCCCGTTTGGTGGCAGAGCGTGCGTTTTTCTGCCGCGCGGACAGCGAGCGACGTAGTTCGATCGCCGCCGGCAGCTCTCGGCGCAACCTTTGGTTCTCGATCGGTGCCGGCGTCGGGCGTGGATAGGCCCGGTTGAGGTCTCGACTTGCGCGGGTGAGGCCGGGCAAGTTCTCTGTCGCATGGTCGAGTTCGCGTGCTCCGCTGCGAATGTCGCCGCGAGTGCTGTACGCGTGTTCCGAAATCAAGGCACCTTCTTTGCGGGTGGCGATGTCGCTCTCTCCCCGATCTGGGTCGAAGACGCCGTTACCGCGGTCCGGACTGATCCTGTCGTGACTTCTCCCCATCAGTCCCGCTCCTCGAATTCGTAGAGCTCTCCGCGTAGCTCCGCCAACGCGGACTCTCGGGCGCGCCGAAGGTCTGTGAGGTCGATCGCCAACTGACCTATCGCCGAAGCCGCCACATCATCGCCGGCCGAGTTGACCAGAAGGCCCTCGATGGCCTGGTCCCCGTCGTGAATCCTGTCGAGAGATTCGCCGGCAGCGATTGATTCCTGCAGCTCGAGCAGATGGCGACGATAGCTCCACAACGCAGCTACACGTGTGAGCAGCGAACGCTCGACCCGCTCGAGCCACCGGCTGCTCACCAGATGAGCTTCCCTCGCTGCGAGGGCTTGCGGGCCGCTACCCGCCGCCGGGGTTCCCAAAGTTGCTCGCACTGTGGCGAGTTCACCGGCATGCGCAAGAATTTCGGCCAGTTGCTCGTCGAGATTCAGGCGTATGCGACCTATGTCGAGATCCTCGCTTTCCCAGACAGGAACGGTGCGGATCTCGTCGACGAGTGCCGATGCCGCCAACGCCAACCGCAGCTCGACATGCGCTCCGCCCGCTGAGATCAACGTCTGCAGAGCTGTCACAGCGACGCCGATCTCGGTTTTGTCCTCCTCACTCAGACGGAGTGGATCGCGGCGGGTCCACCACCACAACCCCACCGCCTCTATCCCTGCGGCGAGACCAATGCAGACCAGTAGTGCGACGAATGGGTTCGCCGGCGCAGTCACGCCCGCAAGAACCGGGACAAGTCCGATCAGAACCGGCGCGAGAAGAGCGAGCGGAATCTTCACCTCCTCACCGCCGGCGGTGCGACCGGTATGTACCGTCGTGCGCCACACATCGCGCCGAGGGTAGTAGTCGAGCGACGAATTGCCTTCCCATCCAGGCTCGTCAGCACTCCACGTCTGCTCACGCCTGAGCCCGACTATCTCCGCCACGCGCTCGCTGAGCATCTTCTCCCACAACCGGTCGAGCGCGCACAAGAATTCGTCGCTCTCCGGGTCCACGTCGATGTCGGCGATCATGGACCGCACTGCGGTTGCTGCACTGTCTACGCTCACGTCACGCTCCGACCAGATCCGTTGTAGGTGAATGCTCCCGGTGATAGGTCTGCGCACGGACAAGTAACCGATCGAGCGCTTCTCCGACGACCTGCGGTTGCTCCAGACCCACCATGTGCCGGCCACCGGCGACGGCAACGAGTTCGGCGTTGGGCAGAAGCGCAGCCAGCTGCTGTGAATGCAGGATCGGAGTGACCCGATCTCTGGTTCCGCACATGATCGATACCGGGATGCGCCCCAGCGCTCCCACCGCGGCAGACGCGTCGTAGAGACGCAGGTCCCGCAAGAATGCCGCCACCGTCGCAATCGGTGTCGCGTGGACCATCTCGTACGACGTCGCTGCCGCCCGCAGGCCCGAGCTCGGAGCCATGGGACAGGTCGCGCCGATGACGGGCGTCAGCAGCCGCCGCGAGAGACTCCAGCTGCGCCCGACCAATCTCGGTGCACGCGCGCACGCACCGCCGAGCAGTGAGACTGCCGGGGTATTCAACGCACGCCCGATTCCGGCGCCCGCGACGTTACTCAAGGCGGTCGAGATCAACCCCACGCCGACCACACGAGATGTCGAATCGGCGTGTTGTGCGAGGTACGACAACACCGCCATACCGCCCATCGAATGACCTACGAGGACAACGGGTCCGGTGGGCGCTACCACCCGAATGATTTCCTCGACGTCTCGCCCGAGCTGGCTGATCGTGTAAGTGCCGGCATCGGCACCCCCTGAGCCACCGTGACCTCGGTGATCGAAGAACACCAACCTCGCCCGCTCACCCCACTGCCTACTCACAGAGCGTTGCTGAGGCGCCCAAGCACCGGCGTGTAGGCAGAAGCCGTGCACGAAGACCACCGTCAGCGGCGCCGTTCGGGATCCGACCTCGCGGACCGCGAGTCTGGTTCCGTCCGCGACAACCAGCGTGTGCGAGCGTCCCTCCTCGCGGTTCACAGCGGCCCGCCCAGAGTCCGGGTGAACTGTCTGCAGCCGGGGCTTTCACCGCTGTATCGCAATGTGCGGCACCCCGGATGTTCCCACGTCGTCGGAGTATTCGGCTCTCTCACCTCGAACCCCAACTCGCGCCAGAACTGCACCCGTTCCGGAAGGTCCTCCGTCGAGCCGTACAAGCGACCGTTGCCTGCCATATCGTCGGTGAGCTCGGCGATCAACCGCTCGATCAGCGCTGCCCTGACTATGGCCGCGTCGGGAACATCCGGGTTGACGACGAGAGCTTCGACGATGCGGGTTTGTGCAGCAAGCCGCTCACAACCCTCCGGAGACCAACCTGCTTCACGCGCGGTCCGAACCAGCCCATGAGGCGCTGATGCCAGCGCGTACCCGAGCTGCCGGTATTCCGACGATGCGACAATGCCCACCGTTCCTGCTCCCCCAAGTCCCGCGGGAACGTCGGTGCCCGGCGACCAGTGCCGGTGGAGCCGGCGCATCTTCTTCGCTTCCGTCGGATGAATACGAACAATCTCGACAGTCATCAGGCTCACTCCTCGTCGTCCAAACGGCATGTGGGAGGACCATAGATTCGGACCTGGACAGCACAGCTCCAACCACCGCGCTGTCCCCTTCCGAACCGTCCTTCTTTCAAGCCCGGCCTAGTGGAAAGCGCACTCGACGGGTTTGCTGTCGAAAGAAATCGGTCCGAGATGGCGGATCCCTCGGCCAGGCGGTCGGTGATCAGCTCTAATGAACCGCGTGACTGTCATCATTTTCGCCCGTGCAACCAACGGCTATGTTCTCGCCTCGGACGGCCGTACCTGCAAACCAGGTATCCCTGCCCACATCTTGAACGATGACGCGAAGAAGATTCGCACCTACCACCTGGGGGCGGGCGGTTTTGTTACCGCGTCGAGCGGAAGGGCCACCATCGGTGGCACGCCGATCGCCGATGTCGAAAGATCGATTTTCGACGAACATCACTCGTCAGGCAGCCAGGGATTCGGCCCCACCGAGTTCGCTCAGTCCATCGCCGATGTCATTGAGAAACACAACAGCACGCAAAAATGTGTATGCAGCACAAACACGGGAATCGACGGCGGCCGGGCATGCGTCATGCTGCCCGAGTGCGCCATCTGTGAACCAGAATCCGACTGTGAACACTACGAGTGGTACCTGCAAGACGACGAAGGAAATGGTTGCCCGTGCGCACCTTTCGATCAGGCGCCAGCGTCCACACCTTCGAAGTACCCGACAGGGTGCCGCTGCCGACCACGGGAGGAAGTTCCGCTCAGTTGGATATGCGTGCCATTCGGTCCGGACGCCGGCGACGCCGTTACCTCCACTATTTCAGCGCAATACCACCCCGTCCCCACTACTGGTCAGATCAAAGTGGACCTACTGCTGCAGGGTGAGCTCGAGCGTCCCACACGTGTAGACACTGACACCATCAAGAAAGCCGACGCGGATGCTCGACTTCCCCTGACCGACATCGAAAAAACGGCTGGGACCGTGATTGAACTGCTCGACTGCGCATACACAGAAGCACCTGACAACGTCGTAGTGAGACAGCTCGAGGAAGCCGCTTGGCAAGTCACCACATCGAAAGACACAACCATTCGCGAAGTGGCGGACACTATTCGCAAACAGATTGGCTCGGACGAGGCAGATCTGTTGGCCGGAGCGGCTGGCATAGGTGGCACCGCCTGTGTCATGGTCATCGAGAACGGCAAAAAACCGGAAAGGCTTCCAACGGAAGACAATTACGGGCTTCCTGTCACCGTGTGCCCGAGCCACCCCCACGTGGTCCCATGCCCGTCCGACTTACAGCCGTAAGAACGCACGAACGGCGGACTATAACGAGCGGCGACTACGTCTGAATCAAACCGAGAGGCACTTCGGTTTTCGTGATCGCCGACATCGACGAAACCGGAGCGAAAGCGACTATCGAATCTGTCATGGACTCCCCCGGCAGATACTCATTCCCACCGCGCTCGCCACCTCGTGGATGTAGACAGCGGCAACGACTGAGAAGCACTAGCTGGACCGATCTACTCTCAAATTCTTCCGTGTCCCCCGGGTTATTCGGCGATTTAGGCTCCGCCAAATCGGTTCGCAGTCAGTGTTGCAACGCCCGTTGATCCAACTGCGCCAGCGTGTTGCTGAACGTATACGGCAACGACGCCTTTGCTTCGATGATCTTTCCGAACGTGTCCCAGTGCGGTCGCGCAATGCCGTCCTCGTCAGCGATAGCCCAGTGGAGGCCAAGCGAACCCGTAAACTCGGACATCGCCAAGTGCGCATCCTCCAGCCCCAATATCTGCAGTTTCAACGTCGCAGAAACACATGCGTAGTAGCGGCTGTCGCGGTCACGGTAGGCATCAGAGTCCCGCTCCATGATCGGGTTATTACTCGACACCAACTCATCAGCCCGGTTCATCGCCTCAAGCGCAGACAAGAGAGCTTCGGTCACCTGCTGTCGATGCTGGACTGCACGATCCTCACCAAGCGTGGCCTCATGCAACGCTCTGTCGGATCGGGCCTTCACAAGGATTCCCAAGAACGCGATGCTCGCCGCCCCCACTGCGATCCCCGCCGCGATGATCGTTGCCTGCCCCTGCGTCAAACCTTCTCCGAGCGCCATGATCAACACGCTGCTATTCACCCTTCAAAGAGTCTGTTGCGGGACCTATTCAACGTATCGAGGAACAGGGGAGATATTGTCAAGACCTGTGGATGAGGGTGTTTCAGGCGACCTCCGTTTCGCTTGATTCGTCGGGCTCAGCGGGTGAGATGTCGATGGGTCGTTCGAGCAGCTTGCCTTTGTGGAACACCGCGCCGGCACGGACCAGCGCGACCAGATGGGGGGCGTTGACCGCCCGCCAGCGGGCTTGTGCGGCGTCGATCAGCTTGTAGGCCATGGCAATCCCCGCTGCGCGTGACCCAGGGCCCTTGGTGACCTTGGTTCGCAACCGCACGGTCGCAAACGTCGATTCGATCGGATTCGTAGTGCGCAAGTGGATCCAGTGCTCGGCCGGGTACCGGTAGAACTCCAGGAGCACGTCGGCGTCGTCGACGATCTTGGCGACCGCCTTGGGGTACTTCGCGCCGTAATCTACCTCGAAGGCCTTGATCGCGACCTGGGCCTTGTCGATGTCCTCGGCGTTGTAGATTTCCCGCATCGCCGCGGTCGCACCTGGATGAGCCGACTTGGGCAGCGCAGCAAGCACATTGGCCTGCTTGTGAAACCAGCAGCGCTGTTCACGGGTATCCGGAAACACCTCCCGCAGTGCCTTCCAGAACCCCAGCGCCCCATCACCGACGGCCAGCACCGGGGCGGTCATCCCGCGGCGTCGGCATGAGCGCAGCAGATCAGCCCACGACTCTGTGGACTCCCGGAACCCATCGGTGAGCGCGACGAGCTCCTTGCGGCCGTCGGCGCGGACGCCGATCATCACGAGCAAGCACAGCTTCTCCTGCTCCAGGCGGACCTTGAGATGGATGCCGTCGACCCATAGGTACACGAAATCGGTGCCCGAGAGATCCCGGTCGGCGAAGGCCTTCGCCTCGTCCTGCCATTGCGCGGTCAGCCGGGTGATCGTCGAGGCCGACAGCCCGGCACCAGTGCCGAGGAACTGCTCCAACGCCGCACCGAAGTCGCCGCTGGACAGCCCGTGCAGGTACAGCAGCGGCAACACCTCGGTCATCTGCGGGGACTTGCGTGACCACGCCGGCAGGATCGCCGAGGAAAACCGTTGCCGTTCACCGGTCTCGGCGTCGACACGGCGGTCGTTGACCCGCGGTGCGGTCACCGTCACCGCCCCCGCCGCGGTGAGCACGTCACGCTCGTGGTGATAGCCGTTGCGGACCACCAGCCGCCGGCCGTGCTCATCGAGATGCTCGGCGAACTGCTCGATGTATGCGGCGACTTCGGCGGCCAACGCCGCCGCGAGCATCTGCCGGGCACCGTCGCGAACGATCTCGTCAAGCAACGACCGACCAACACCGCTGTCGTCGTTGGAGGATTGCTGATCCTGAACTACCGTGAGCATGGGCGTACCTTCCCGAACCAGCGCGCCAACGCCGGTCCTGATCAGAGCTGATGGAATTTCAGATCATTCCCGGGAAGGTGCGCCCACTCACGCCGCCTCGCCGAGAACCATCCACAGGTTCTGATCATTGCTCGGAACAGGGATGTCACGTCCCACTAACGGCCACGCGCCTTCAGCGGTCCGGCCTAGCGGAATCTCGGTGCTGACGATATCGGCTACCGAGTAGGCGATACGCCCACATCGTCGGCACTGGCCGGGCAACTGCTGAAATCGGATCATGGCCCAATGTTCGTCGCAGAGTAAGTAGTCCACGGGGGCGTTGCCATGACAACAGTCTTTGACGACCGCGGCCCACCTCGCTGCGCGCACGAACCCGACAGGGTCACCGGCGAAGTACTGCGGATGCTCCGCGCAGAACTCACACGGAAGTTCGGTGTGAACGATGCCTGACTTCACGTCCCTAGCTCTGTCGTCCATCCTGTTCCTCTCCTCCACTTTCCCGTTCGATACGTCGCTGGACGATTTACTACCGCCGGATGCTTCTGACTCGATCGAGATGCCAGCGGGCTCGCTCGGAAAGGTGACACACCGTTGCGTGTTCGAGGACGTGCGGGCTGGGCAACGCATCCCGCCCAGTCTTGGTCAGTCTGGCTGCGTACTGATCGAAGAACGCGACCAACGCACGGGCACGCACCACCGGCATCCGACGCCCGATCGGGCCCGACGACTTGTCCGCCAAGCGTTCGAAGTGCTCGACCAGCCCGCGAATGTCCCGATCAGGGACAGGGACGTCGAGAAGTGCACCGAATCTGCCGACCTCACGCTCATTCTCGGCGGCCACTACTGGAGGTTCCTCGCCGCGGTGAGCCTGTCGTACCAACTCCGTCAGCGCCTTCACCCCCTCCGGGGAGGTAGGCATTCCGTGAACCCTGACAGTGATGCCGGTGGCTGCTTGAACAGCATGGAATTCGTCGAGCGCTGACAGCCTTTCGTCATCACGCCCTGGAGTGTCTTCCGCATCGAAATCCGCCGCCAGTCGTGCAGCGCAACTGTGCGCGGTCATTACGTAGAACTGTCCCAAACTCGCCGACTCGAGAGCGTTACTACCGCGGGCCTCACGAGTATCGACGTGCTCCTCCAACTCGCGAATCAAGGTGGCCACCACATGCAGACGCCGCACACCGGCCGATCCCGGCGCATCCGATGCCGGCAGAGTGCGTTCGGCGACCTTGTGAACGTGGTCGAGGAACTCATCCACCAGTTCCACCCGGTTCGGTGATTGGAAACGATTCCGCCGGCGGCGCCACCTCATGTCCAGTTCCTCTCATCGGTACGGATACGTTTGCTCGGGTTCACAGCAGCCACCAGCCCGCAGGCAACGCGACAGCGAGCGCGGTTCCGACAACGAGGTACGGCGCGAACCCGAACTCCACACCCCGGACCTTTCTGCCTCCGAACACCTTGGTGACCGCCACCCCTACCACCGCCAGAATATTCGGCAGCAGCACTGCCGAAGCCACGTTCATCCAACCGACCCATCCGACAGCTGCCGTGAGAATGAAGCTCAACCTCACATCCGCCAAACCGGGGTGACCGCGAGTAATGATCGCGAACACCAGGTAACTGGCGAATATCGCGGCCCCGGCCACCACAGCACGAAGACCCGAGGCAGGGTCCTGATCGACGACCACTGCCATCGCGCCGAGCAGCAGACCCGCCGCGGTGACGGCACGAATCAGCGGCAAGGGGAACCGCAAGGTGAAGTGGTCAATCCACGCGGCCCAAACGGATAACGCGGCCACCGTGAGCCATGCCGGCAAGATCGCGTCTCCGCCTGCGACCATCACCGCCCCGAACCACAATCCTGCTGTTGCCACTGCTGGGACCATCGGGCGACTGGTCGGCCTCACGGGAATCTGCACGAGTGCACACAAACCTGCCATCAACGGACGCACCGCCACGCTCACCGCCGCCCCAGCCAGAGCAGCGAACGACGCGACCGACCACAGGCCAGCCTGCTCGTGACGACCGAACGCCCAGCGAGCAGCGATCCACACCGCCACACTCACAGCAATGACACCCAGGATCGGCAGATACGTCGAGAGAGGGGGTTTCCGCCTTCCTGCGTCGGCGACGCTGACGAGCCCCGGTCGTTGACCACGGCCAGGCGTTGTGGACTCGGCCTCCTCAGCGGAGAGAGAAGTCGAAGCACCGTCGGCAGTATTTCCCGACTCCACATTCGATTCGGCCATCTCGGAAAGCTCCTTCAGCGCGTCCATCACCCGTGGTCACAGGCAGAACCCGACCCTAACCGCTCTACCGGACAGCGCGGGCTTCCGAACTCATCGTTTGGCCGCTGGGGCGTGCGCTGTCCATGCCATGGACTATCACTGACCGCACATCTCAGATGCCTGAAAATCCGCTCGTGCTGCTCTCGAACGACTATGTTCCCGCATCGTGACCGGACTCGCCGCCACCAAAACCACTCGAAAACTCACCAGTAGAGGCAACATCACCCTATGAACGCCCCAATCGGAAAAGCTGCCCACCACCGCGCACGACTCCACCCGGCACGTTCCTCCCGTCCAGCATTGATCGTTCACACCTTCAGCGAATACACCCACCACATCCGCGGCGGCGCCAAACGACTGATCATCGACGCCGACCCTGACCTGTGGTTCGACCTCGGGCATGTCCCGCACGGAGTCGACGTGAAGATCATCGGTCAATCGTGTGCCGGAATCAGCGGAGGATCCATCGCTGCCGCCGGTCGATGCTTCCTCCAGGCCTCCCAACGCGCCCGTGTCACCGCCTACGAATTCGCGCACGTCGAAGCATTCGATGGCGTCACCATCGAAGCGCGCGGGAAAAGCCACATTGTCGGTACCGATCACGCCAAGATTCGCGCCGAAGATCAGGCTGTCGTCTTCGCCCACTCCCAGTGCCACGTCCAAGCTGCCGGCCACACTCTCGTCGCAGCGACAGACACTTCCTCTGTCTCCATGAACGGCGACGCACACGTCCGCGCCAGCGCCGGAGTGCACATCATCGGAGTTCCTCAGCCGAGGAACCTGAGCATCGAGCCGCGCCCGATCAGTCGACTGGCCAACCAGCTCAACATGTAAGGCCCCGCAAGCGGCAGTTAATCGCCGAGCCTCAGCCAGCCGACGACCGATACACCGTGAGATCAATCGACTCCTGATCGCGGAAACTCGACTCCAACAATTCCACCGCCGGCACAATCACTTCACTCTCGATCTTCCACACCACCGACGTCGTCCACCCCACCAACCCGCCAGGCCCGGGCGTCGCTTCACCGAACAAACCTTCCAAGGCGTCCCGCCGGTAACCGAAGGTATCCACCAGGTCATCAGCGGTGTACCAGTACTGCCGCAACGGATCCGGGTCATCGGCGTGCAGAGCGCTGCCTTCGCTGATTCGAAATGGTTCGGTACTCATCTACATGCCCTCTCTGTGGTGCGGTCCGCCCTGCGCCGTCTTCACGTCGACAATCCGCACGTGTGCATAATCCGGGTTCTCCACAACGTATTTCGAACGCTCGATGCGCCAACGAGCGACAAGCATCTCCAGCTCCTGAACCTCCCGTGGGTCCTCGAGATACTCACACGCGAAGTCGAGCCACGGCACATAATGCCGCAGGCTTTGACCGATCCGTCCGGACTGGCCACCGATCACGCTCTCGAGCACGATCAGTTGTCGCTCGTCCTTCATTCGTCGGCGCAACGCTTTCTGAGTCACTTCGACCAGCGCAGGTTCCGCCGCAGACACCGACTCGCCTACCCCGTCGACGCGGGAGCCCATCTCGTGGCGGTGGTCGACGGCATCGACGAACTCGCGACAGACCGACGCTTGAACCCCTTGCGGGAGCATCGACATAAGCGCAAAGCCTCGTTCCTCAAGGAGTTCGAAGCCGTGTCGATTACCTCGGGCATACCAACAACTCATGACTAGCGACCGCTCCCAAGCCAACGCCAAGCGCCTCTCGAGAAAAGGAAGCGTTCGGGCGGCCGCCACGAATTGAGAATCACACTTTCCAGCGATCTCACGCGCCGACTCCCAGTCCACACTGCCTGTAGGAGAGCTGATCTCACGTACAGCGCGCATTCGACCACGAAGATCCGCAGCAGCAGCGGCGATGTCGACTCTCACCGCGTACTTGTTGGATCGAGAGCGCAAGAACCAGAGGGTCATGCGGCTGAGCCTAATCTCCGCACCTCCGAGCAGGGGTGCAGTAGCATCGTCAGCGGCGCATTGCTGGCGTAGTGTGCTCCGGCTCACCGCATCGATGTCATCGTCGATGCGGTGAGCCACCTTCACAGAATGGCTCAGACGCGAACAGCTCCATCGCCATCCACTCGTTGATCCTGTTGGCGACTCCGCATTCGTTCCGCGTGCCGTTTCTGCCACCGCGCGTGTTTGACCTTGAAGCGCTCGTCGAATTCCTCCCACCGCGGCAAAGCCTCCGCCTTCCTCGCAGAGTGAATCGCCCTGGGTCTGATGGAGGCTCTGGCTATTTGATTTCAACCAAGGCCTGCTCACCCTGCTCAGTAGCGTAGAACGTCTTCTCGTACTCTGCTGGCGGGATGTCGCCGCAGTGACCATGCAGCCGCCTGTGATTGTGCCAGTGCACCCACGACAGTGTCGCCAGTTCCAGGTCGTCGATGCTGCGCCATGGACCAGGATGCGTTGGGCCGTAGATGAGTTCGTACTTGTAGTAGCCGTTCACGCTCTCGGCGAGAGCATTATCGTAGGAATCGCCCACGGTCCCGATCGACGGTATTGCACCGAGTTCGGCGAGCCGTTCGCCGTAGCGGACCGAGGTGAATTGACTGCCCGCATCGCTGTGGCAGCGCAGCCCGGTCAACCGTGTGCCGCGACTGAAGCGGGCCATCTCGATGGCGTCGAGCACTACCTGGGTGCGCATGTTCGCCGCGACGCGCCAGCCCACGATCATCCGAGAGTAAGCGTCGGTGATGAAGCAGACGTAGCCCATTCCCGCCCAGGTCGGGACGTGGGTGAGGTCGGTGACCCACAGTTGGTTCGGCTCAGTCGCAGTGAAATCCCGCCCAACCAGATCGGGGTGCCGATCCGCCCCGGCCGTTGCTCGGGTGGTACGCACCTTCTTCCCTCGCCGCACACCAGCGATCTGCTCGGCACGCATCAGCCGCGCGACCTGGTCACGGCCGACATCGATGCCCGATCTTCGGGCTGCTTTCCACAGCTTCCGCACCCCATATACCTGGTAATTCTCCTCCCACAACCCCCGTAGCGCCGGCCGCAACCGGCTATCGGAGACCGATCTAGCTGACGGCGGTCGGCTTTTGGTGGCGTAGTAGCTGCTCGGAGGTATCTGCAAGGCCTTGCAGATACGCTCGACCCCAAGCCTCCGACCCGCGATGACATCGCCGCGATTGGCATCGATGAACGCGGTCATCTCTTGTGCTGGCGGCCCTGCTCCGCCCCGAAGAAAGACGCCGCACGCTTCAATATCTCGTTGGCGCGCTGCAGTTCTCGGATTTCCTGCTCGAGTTGCTTGATCCGATCGGCCTCGGCGGTGCTCACTCCCACAGTCAGACCGTCATCGATATCGGCCTGCTTGACCCACGACCTGACGGACTCGACCCCGTAACCCAACTGCGAGGCAACCCGCGCTGTCGTCCCATGCTCGGTCCCCAGCTCGGCCCGCAACGCCCGGACCATCCGCACCGCACCGGCCTTCTCCTCCGGCGAATACCGCCGCATCGTCGGCCTCCCTGACACCCGTTCATTCGGCATGCTTCCATCCTCGTTTCCAAGGCCAGAAGTCTCCACCGAACCCAGAGCGATTCAGGTGGGACTGTCTGAATAACGGTGGATCCGGTCCTTGATTCAACACGCCGAGCTGAGCTTGGCGGGAAGGATCGACGATG
>NZ_JAMSKS010000083.1:0-29589 GCF_024436645.1 Rhodococcus sp. T9N
CTCCCGCACGGTCCACCTCCTACCGGAACAACACGCGGCGCGAAGGTGGAGCCGTCACGGAAATTGGGCCAGAACCTGAATCTTGATCCCTTTCCGGCATCTGAAAGTTGACCCCTGCGTGCGGTTATGCGATCAGGTCTCGGTTTTCTGACTGGGCATCGGACGGCCGAGATCACGATCCTTGAGGCGATAGCTGTCACCTTTGAGCGAAATGACATCTGCGTGATGGACCAGCCTGTCGATCATCGCCGCGGCCACGACCTCGTCGCCGAACACCTCGCCCCATCTATCTGGGGTTGGCACTTGTTCGTCTCCGTGGAAACCCGCAGCTCGCCTCAGCACCTCGCTTGTCGAGTTCCATGTAACCGAGTTCGTCCAGCAAAAGTAGATCCACTCGGCCGTAGCGGGCGATCGTGCGGGCGAGTTGTTTCTCGTCGGCGGCTTCGACGAGCTCGTTCACTAATCGGGTGGCGAGGACGTATTTGACGCGGTAGCCCGCTTCGGCGGCCGCCGCGCCGAGCCCGATGAGTAGATGCGATTTCCCGGTTCCGGAGTCCCCGATCAAGCACAGGGGTTGGCCTTTGCGGATCCAGTCGCCGGTGGCGAGGGTGCCGATGGTGGCGGGATTGATGTTGGGGTTGGCGTCGAAATCGAAGTCGGCCAACCACTTTTCGCGAGGGAACCCTGCTCCCTTGATTCGCCGCACCACACTTCGCCGGTCACGGTCGTCGCATTCGGAAAGCAGCAACTCCGCCAGAAATCCGTAGTACGAAAGCTGGTCCTTGCGGGCGGCAGTGGCGGCGTCCGCGACGACGGCACGGATGGTGGGTAGCCGTAGCCGGCGGCAGGCTTGATCGACTGCGGCGGTGGCGGCTTCCTCGGTTAAACCTCGGCGGCGCAGCGTGGTGGAAACCGTGACGGGTGGACGAACCATGTTCGGGCCTTCTTTCACTCGGCTCGGGCGGCGGATGGGGCGAGATTGCGGCGTTCGGGGAGTCGCAGGAGTTGGTCGTAGTGATCGACCGTCGGTGCGGGCCGAGAATCGGCTGGCAGACCAGCGATGATCGCTGCCGGATCGGCGAGACGGCGTTGGGTCAGGCTGACAACGCGTTGCTCGCGGCCGTCGCGACGAGCAACGAGATGACGGCCTGAATCAGACCCACCCGCATCGACCTCCGATGATGCGTGTCGGCGGGCTTCGACCGCGACGACATCAGCGGTCACTGCACCCACGGTCAGCGCGGCTTCGATGCCCGCGATTACGTCATCGCTATCGATGGTGCGGTGCAGGAGCAGGACATCGATGAGTTGGCGGGTTCCGCCGGCGTCACCGTCGGTTTTGCGGGCCGCCGCCCAGAACGCGTCATGAGCGGCGGTGAACGTCCCGTTTCTGCGGGCTGCGGCCAAAGCGCTGGCCCCTGGCAGGGCACCGGGTTTGGTGCGCAGTACTTCCAGGTAGTGGTCGAGATCGAGGCTCTGACCGCCCCGGGCGATGACCCGTTGATGGCGAGCGATCGCCGCCCGTCCGTCGAAGACCACCACTTCCGATGCCCGCAACGACACCCGCACCTTCCTGCCGATGAAACGTGCTGGGACAGAGTATTTCGCCATCCGCACCGTGATCAACGCTGACCGATCGACCCGCGGTTCCAGCGACAATCCAGGATCGAAGCCCTCGCCTGGAACAGGGCGCAGAAGCGGTGCTTCGACGGCGAAGTCCTGCCCGACAGTGCGTATCCGGTCATTGATGCGCCGACTGTCGTCGGCGGTGTCCCAGCCGCGGATCTTCTCGTTGAGCTCATCGAGGGAGTCGACAACAGGCATCGGGGACAATCGGTTTCGGCGGAACCGGCCCACCTCGCCCTCTACACCGCCTTTTTCGTGCGCCCCGGAGATACCAGGCTGGCAGTAAAACGGGTCGAACCCGAAGTGCGAACGAAACAGCACCCACCGCGGGTTCTCCACACGAGCACGAGATTGCCCGTAAATCACTTTCTGCACTGCACTGGTCAAATTGTCGTAGCGAATGTGACGGGTCGGGACACCGCCGATCTCGTCGAACGCGGCGATATGACCTTCGAGGAACGCTTCCTGCCCTTGGGTCGAGTACACGCGGTGCACGGATTTCCCCGAATGCGAGAGCCGGAAGGCGAACATGTGGCATTTCGTTTTCACCCCGGCCAGGATCACCCATACTTCACCGAAATCGACTTCCGCTTCGGCACCGGGTGCGTGTTCCTGCGGGACGAATACTTCGATGCGGCGTCCGGCTTCGACGTCGATCTGTGCTCGCCGGACCCGCACGTAGTCACGCACCGTGGAATACGAAAGGTGCTGCGCTCCATGTTCGTCGGCCAGCCTGGCGAGGATTCGGCGGGCCGTGTGGCGTTGTTTTCGTGGTGCGTCGATATCGGCGGTGAGCATGGCGTCGATCGCGGCTTTGAACGGATCCAGTTTCGGGGAACAGCGCACCGGGATCTTTCTCGGTGGCGGCTCCGCTTGCGCCAACGCCATCCGCACCGTTGCCCGGCCGACCTGGTGGCGGCGGGCCAACTGCCGGATCGAATACTCCTCGATCCGGGCGTCACGTCGAATTCGGGCGAACAACTCCATTCGAGTCTCCATCACTGCCCTCCAGCAGTTGCTGGCATCCGAACAAGCCAGATGGCACCAACTCTGAGGTGGGCTCAGCTCAAACCGTCATCATCGGTCCGGCGAGTCGCAGATGGGTCTGGGTCTGGCCGTCACGGTGGTCTCGACTCAAGCTGTCATAAACAGATGTGTACCCGTCAAGTGCTATGTGGTGAGCGCGGTAGTACCAGAACCAACGGTCCGGGCCGACGCGCAGCAGCTTCGCGATTGTAAGCGGCTGGTCCGAAGATAGGGTCGCGGTCGACCATTCGTGTTGCATCCAGGAGGTAGCTGCTCCGACGGGATTGTCGAATCGGCGAAAGTCCAGCCTTTCGCCGACAACGGCGATGTTCACGTCGTCATGCAGTTCCGGGACACCGTCCGTCACGCGTAGGTGAAGGCCTGCAATACCGAATTCACGGTGAGCGATGACCGTTGCGGATTCCAGGCGGTCTGCGTCCAGTTCTCCGGTCAACTCGGCATACTGCGCAATGACGTACGGGGTTGTGGGGTCGAGCGTCTGCGCGAAATATAGAGACCGTTGCGCGGCCGTCAGTGACGTCATACTCGGGCCCGGATAACGACGATTTCCTTGATGTCCTGTCCAGGTTCGATGACGCGCATCGACTCGAGATATGTCCTGCGCGACAACTGGGCTGTACCGTCCCAGCTGTGTGCGGGGCCGATTCGCGGCTTCCGGTTGCATAGCGACGGAACGTTAGGTGGGGTCGCTATGACGAGGTCGTATCGACGACCGCGCAACAGGGGCAGGAGGCCCCCACAGCTGACGCGGATTCTGGCGCCATGGAACTGTCCGCTCAACCACGGGCAGACTGCAGCGCGGCGTGAGATGTCGGCAGCGAAAACTGATTCGGTGCCGGGACCGGCTGCACAGGCGTTCACAGCGCCACGACCGGAGCGCGGGTCGAGTACCTGGGACGAAGCATCCATGTGTTCGGCGAGTGCGGCATCCGAAATCAATCGGGTACGGCTTTGTGGTGCATACACTCCGGGGAATCGAATCATCACACTGCGCTCCTGTCGTCGACTCGCTCTAAGGGGATTTTTGCGCCTGTTCCTTCCGCACGGTCCTTGCTCCGCTCTCACCGATTCGATAGACGTAGCAAGGGGAGTTGTGTTCGAGCCGTTCACTTGCGTCGGTGGTGATCGGGACTAGGACCACGGTGACCTCTGTCGTCAGTGCAGGCAATATTTCGAGTCGTATGCGTGCATTCGGCCAGAGAACTGTACAGAGAACCAGAATCGCGGAAAGCGGAACGAGCACGACGACACAGCGGACGAGAAGTGGACGCGCCGACAATCCGCCGATCCTGGTCAGTCCCACGCAGACCAACGTAGGGAGCATTTCTTGGAGAGTTCTGGGGGCACGTGCTCGCGTGGATTCTCTTGCCGGAGTGCATTGCCGTCCCGACCTCGCGCACTTTCAGCCGGCTGCCGGAAGGATGAGTTCGAAGGCGGAGCCGACCCCTGGCGTCGATTCGATAATGACTTCGCCGCGATGTGCATGTGCGATCTCGCGGACCAACGACAATCCGATTCCGTATCGGCGCGAACCTGCAGGCTGCATCTCCCCATGCGAGAACCTGTCGAACAGAATGGGGACGACCTCGGGAGCGATCCCGATTCCGGTGTCGCTCACACGGACTTTGACCTGATCACGATCACGTTCGACACGGAGAAGGACGTGACCGCCCGGTCGCTCATGCGCCAACGCATTATCTACGAGCGCGAGAACAGCGCGGCGCAGAGCAGATTCGATCCCCAGGACCACAGGTTCGCCCGTACCCGACTCACTGGTTTCGACGGAGACCCCCGATTTCTGGGCGTGATCTGCGACGCTGCCGCGCACTTGCTCACAGACCGCCGCCATATCGACCCGATGCCTCGACTGTCGTCTGTCATCCATCGACGCCGCCATCAAAAGATCTTCGATCACTTCGCCCAGAGCGCGAGTGTCGTCGACCAGTCCGTTCAATTGAGCTACCAGCTCGAACGACTCGATCGAATTTCCTCGACGGGCCAGAAGTTGTGCGCGAGTATGCAATACGGTCAATGGTGCGCGGAGTTCATGCGACGCATCGGCGACAAATCGTCGCTGCAACTCGAGAGCCTGGCTCAGCGGCCTGATCGCACGCCGTGACAACAGAAACACGACACCCACGGATGCAGCAATACCGGTGATTTCGGCGAATCCGAGCGCCAGGAGAAGTCGCTGTCTGCCGGTTTCGTATGGCTCGAGTGCTGCGACAACTGCCACACGGCCTTCGGCGCCATCCGAGACGAGGGCGCGATAATTTTGAGCTGCACTGCTGAAATCGGTATAGCCGACCGGCGAGTCGAGGAGACCAGTGGTACCACGAGGTGCGCGTGGGCTGACAGCAACGGCACCATCGGCCGAGCGGAATGCGAGCGACATACCAGGGGGCGGATCATCCGCATCGTCCGCCGTCGCCGCAACCTCGGTCAGTGCAGAGCGGATTTGACGATCCTGTGCCCGCGCGTAGCCGAGGTACGATACGGCTCCCACGATCAACAACACGGCGCCCAGCGCGACGGCAGCCTGTATCGCCGCGGATCGGCCGGCTCGCCGTAGACGCGCCTCGTCGCCGAAGCCAGTGGTAGATCCTCGGTGGCCCTTGACTTTTCTGCGGCAGATCATTCTCCGAACCGATACCCGAGGCCGTGAACCGTTGCGATGACATTCCGGCCGAGCTTACGTCTGAGGTAGTGAACGTAGGTATCGACAGTGCCCGGGGTGTCTGCGCTTCCGAACACGTGCTCGAGCAGTTGGCTGCGAGAGAAGACTTGTCCAGGTGACGCGCACAGAAGTCCGATGAGTTCGCTCTCTCTTTCCGACAGTGAGGTCACCGAACCGGACGCCGTGTCCGTGGCTGTCCGGTTGGCGCGATCGACTTCCCATCTGCCGACGTGGATCGGACTGGCCGAGGCGCGGCGGCGAAGCAGGGCGCGTATTCGAGCCAGCAATTCGGGAATCTCGAAGGGTTTGACCAGATAGTCCTCTGCGCCGGCATCGAGCCCCTCGACACGATCAGTGAGGGCACCACGTGCAGTGAGGATCAACGCGGGGACGCTAGAGTCGCGTGCTCGGAGGGTCCTGAGTAACTCGACGCCGTCGACGACCGGCAAACCTCGATCGAAGACGAACACGTCGTATGCCCGTGTCAGCGCCAAATGAAGGCCAGCTTGCCCGTCGTGCGCGACATCGACATCGTGCCCTTCGTCCTCGAACAAGTCCGCGAGCAAGCCCGCTAGTTGCCGATCGTCCTCGACGAGAAGAATTCGTGGGTTCGGGGCCATGAGTGCGAGCCTGCCACGTCTGTTCTGAGAACTCTCCAAGATTGTGTCTGGATCGTGGACGTCAGAGCCAGCGAGGGGTGTTGCGCCGACTCACAGCGGCTTCACAGCGACCGTCCAGGTGTGTATCAGCACCGAGGCCGATTGTTGAGTTCTTCATCGAGCATTTGAGAGCGGGCATCAGATGAATACACCGGAAGACGGATTCCGAAAGGTACGAGCAGTCACCGGAACCCTCGTGGCATTGGGAGTGGTCGGGGTCATCGGCGGAACGGCCCTTGCTTACTCCGATACCCAAACGGTGGCGACTGTGACGACGGTCAACGACATCCCTTCCGCTAACTCGGGCGCGGGCACTGCCTCCACCCCGACGTCCACAACTGCAACACCGCGCCTGTCGAGCGGGAGTTCCGGCGCTCACGGCTCCCACGCTCGATCGGCCGGATCGTGACCGCGGTGTCGCCTGTCGCGAGGTCGGAGTGGACGTTATGGGGAATCGAGGCGTCGATAGTGGTGACGGACCCTGAATCTCTCCTACCGGCCAGGTTGATCGTGGACGAATACCTAAACCGAATAGAATTGGCATGCAGCCGATTTCGCGATGATTCCGAGATTCGGCTGATTGAGAATGCCCGAGGTATCCCGGTCGAAGTGAGCAGCACTCTCGCACGCCTACTCCGAACAGCGCTTGATGGCGCCCGGATCACAGAAGGCGCGGTGGATCCAACCATCGGGGCGGCGATGATCGCACTCGGTTACGACCGCGACTTTGCACTGATCGAGGGCCGGGAGGTACCGATCCGAACGTCATTCGTCTCGAACCCACTGTGGAGTTCGGTCCGACTTGACGGGCAAACCGTCACTGTCCCGGCCGGTGTTCAACTCGACCTTGGAGCAACAGCGAAGGCGCTGGCGGCGGACGACTGTGCACTAGCAGTCAGCGCGAAGCTGAATTGCGGAGTGTTGGTGTGTCTGGGAGGAGACATCGCCACAGCAGGCCCGTCACCCGACGGTGGTTGGACAGTCCTGGTGCAAGACGGCGACGACGCTCCTGCCAGTAACGTCGTTCTTCCTCCGGGAGTGGCCGTCGCCACCTCGAGCACCAGGAAGCGCCGGTGGTCGCAGAACGGTCGAAACGTGCACCACATCATCGATCCTCATAGTGGTCGCAGTGCAGATGGCACATGGCAGACGGTCACTGTTGCAGCCAACAGTTGCGTGTCGGCCAACCTCGCAAGTACTGCGTGCGTTGTACGAGGGTTTGCCGGTGCGCAGGAGCTCGAGATCGAAGGTTTGCCGGCGCGGCTGGTGGGCTCGTCGGGTGAGATCCGTCTGCTGAACGGGTGGCCGTCAGATCGCGAGATCGTCAGTGCCAGGGAGGGTTTATAGCCATGGACGAGGCATTCTGGGCGTTCGGGCGTGGGACAGGAGTTACCGCCCTTGCCTTCCTCACGGTGTCGATGGTGCTCGGAATCTTCACACGCTCGGGGAGAGCGCTTGCGGGGCTTCCTAGATTCGGGGTACAGAACGTACACCGGGCCGCAGCATTGATCGGGCTCATATTGGTCGTCGTTCACATGCTGTCACTTCTCGCCGACCCGTACGCGCAACTTCAACTCGTGGATTTCATCTTCCCCTTCCTAGGTGACTACCGACCTGTCTGGTTAGGACTGGGCACTCTCGCATTCGACATTCTCCTTGCAGTCTCACTCACCGGAATGCTCCGAAATCGCATCGGGAACAGAACCTTTCGACTAGTTCACTGGGGCGCATACGCACTGTGGCCGATCGCACTCGCGCACGGACTTGGCAACGGTACCGATTCCGGGCACGCATGGTTTCTCGCGATCACCGTTGGTTCGGCGATCGCGGTCGTCGGATCAGTGAGTTGGCGGCTTCGGACCGACTTCATCGAGTACGCGACCTTACGTACTGCAGAACGGACATGACATGACCATCGGACTACTCGCCGCACGTTCACCCGACCTCGCCACGCACACAGCACTCTTCGGCCCTCTCCCGAACTCCCTGCAGCCGGGCACCTTGACGTGTCTACTCGCAGATGCCGAACTCGCAGGCAAGGGGGGAGCGGCGTTTCGTACGGCGAGCAAACTCGATTCCGTCACCGGAAGGCGCGTGGTGGTGATCGCGAACGGCAGCGAAGGGGAACCGCTCAGTCAGAAGGATGCGGTACTTCTCGAACATGCACCCCACCTCGTGATCGACGGATTGCTGCTGGTCGCGCACGAGACGAGTAGTCGAGAGATTTACCTTTATGCGGGAGAACGTCAGCTCCGGTTCGTGCGGCAAGCATTGGAGGAGCGGCGGAGCGCTGGATTCGGTGAGCTTCCCGTCAACCTCGTCGAGTCTCCGACAACTTTCGTCAGCGGCGAGAAGTCAGCTGTGATCGGGATGATCGAAGGGGGAGGAGCCCTACCTCGAGATCGATTCGCTCACAACACTTCATCTGGACTTCGCGGGCGGCCGACAGTAGTTCAGAACGTCGAGACCCTGGCGCACATCGCACTGATCGCCCGATACGGACCTGAGTGGTTTCGCTCGCGCGGAGTCAACGGTGGAGTGGGGACGATGCTGGTAACGATTTCAGGCGATGTGGCAGTCGGCGGTGTCGTGGAGGTGCCGATGGGGATCTCGGTGGCGAAGTTGGTGTCCGGGTATTCCCGCACTGATTCGGCAGGTGTGCGTGCTGTCCTGATCGGTGGGTATCACGGTGGTTGGATCGATGCGGTGGAGCTGTCGGCAACCATCATGTCAACCGCGTCGCTGGGCTTTGTCGGCGCCTCCCCGGGCGCCGGTGTCATTCACGTGCTCGACCACTCACGTTGCGGCTTGCAGATTTCGGCCGATATCGTGCAGTATCTCGCCGGTCAGAGTGCACGCCAGTGCGGGCCCTGCGTCAATGGATTGCCTCGACTGGCCCAGGCACTCTCTGAGGTTGCTTATCGGGAAGGCCGTACTCACAGTGAAGATTCAATCCACTACCTGGCAGATCTGGTCGACGGTCGTGGTGCGTGCAAACACCCCGACGGTACAGCGCGATTTGTGAGGAGTTCACTGCGTGTATTCGGGCGGGATCTCCGGTTGCACGCGGACGGTCGCTGCGAGGTCGGCGCGCATATGGAGGCCACGCCATGAGTAGGAGGGTGGGCAAAGTCCTGCATATCGATTGGACTGCATGCGACGGTCGCGGACTGTGTACAGAATTGTTGCCGACTTTGTTTGGGCGTGACGAGTGGGGATATCCGTTGGCGCATGACCGCCAGCGAGAGTCGCACGTTCCCACAGAACTCGAATCGGATGCTGAGCGCGCTGTTAAGCTCTGCCCTACTGCAGCTCTGCGACTCCTGCCGTAGGTGGGTTGATCTGTCATGAGGATTTCGGACAATGGAGATGACTAATTTCAGGCCGCGATCGCGAGCTGCTGATGACTATCAGTGAACCTCGTTCGGAGGCCGGCAGTCGAGCGTCGAGTGACGACGTCGCGGGTTGCAGAAACCTTCGATGTATCCCACAATATCTTGTCGCGCTTGATCTTTCGTTGCGTCGACGGTCCGGAAGACGAACTCGTTCTTCAGCGCGGGGAAGAATCTTTCGGCCGTATTCCTGTCCCAGCACACCCCGTGCATCCCATAGATGATCGCAGCTCCAGGCCGGACATCAGGTGACGAAATGCCCTGGAGTTGTATTGATTACCGCGATCCGGGTGGAAAACAGCTCCGGGTTCGATAAGCGTGGCAGCAGCAGCAGCAGCACCAGCAGTCGCTTTCGTCAACGCCTACGCGGTCAGGTCGATGCGCATATGGTCTGCGATCGACCACCCCACAACCTTTCGGGAGTTCAGCGGGTAAGCCCCAAAGTTCGAAGCTTCGTAACTAGTGTTTGCAGAATGCCGCGACTGATTCATCTGAATGGGGCCTCCGGTATCGGGAAGTCGACGATTGCCCGGATGTACGCCGACCGTCACCCCGGAGTGCTTAACCTCGACACCGATCATGTGGTCAGTCTCGTCGGTGGATGGCAAGACAACTTCTGGACCGCCTTGGTTGCGGCAAGAGAGCTCGCCGTCAGCATGGCGGCAACCCATTTGCAGAGTGGGCACGATGTGGTGATGCCGCAGCTAGTTACCCGAATTACCGAAATCGAGGACTTTGAGGTGGCGGCGAAAACTAGCGATGCCGAGTATCTCGAGGTCGTACTGATTGGAAGCAAAGAACAGGCGCTCGCTCGATTCGCCGAACGAAGTACGCACTTGGAGATCACCCATCAGCAGCAACTCGACCAGGTGATCGTGCAGAACGGAGGAGATGGACTTCTTGAACGAATTCACGACCATCTCACCCAGTACCTGCGAATTCGCTCGAACTACCTCGTAATCGACGCCGACCGTTCCACCGCAGAGGGAACCTACGAGTCATTGATCGCAGCACTCGCAGCACTCGCAGCACTCGCAGCTAGTTGAGCCGAGATAGAGGCAAGTGCATCGAGGGAAGCTCGATCGCGGCCGCCTCACTGCACGCGACTGCATTTGGACCTACCGGGCGTCCCGATTGGCGTTGGTCAGTGCACGCGGGGCAGTGCGATCCCGTATCTGCTGTCAGACTCCTGCAACTCCGAGTAGTTGCCCTACGGCGTAGGTGATGATCATCGCGAGGGCGCCGCCCAGCACCACACGAACTACCGCGCGACGGGGATTCGCTCCGCCCAGACGCGCGCTCACCGCGCCGGTCAGCGCCAACGCAAGCAGGACCGCGACGAAGGTGACAGGAATCCGAGCCCCAGTCGGTGGGGCGAGGATCGCGATCAAGGGAAGCAACGCTCCCACCGTGAACGATATTGCCGACGACAGTGCCGCGGAGATCGGGTTGGTCAACTCGTCGGGGTCGATACCGAGTTCGATGTCGACGTGTGCGGCGAACGCGTCGTGAGCGGTCAACTCCTCCGCGACTTTGTGGGCGGTTTCCTCGCTCAAGCCCCTGGCCTGGTACATGGAGGTCAACTCGTCGAGTTCTGCACCGGGCGTCTGCTCGAGTTCGCGGCGTTCTTTCTCCAACAGGGCGCGTTCGGTGTCACGTTGAGTGCTCACGGACACGTATTCGCCGAGCGCCATCGACACAGCGCCGGCGACAAGACCTGCAACACCGGCGGTCAGGATCGGGCCGCGGTCGGGTGAGAGGGCCGCGACACCGACGACGAGGCCTGCGACGGAGACGATGCCGTCGTTGGCTCCGAGTACCCCGGCGCGCAGCCAGTTCAGCCGCGAGGACACACCAGCGGTGTGTGGTTCGTCGTGAGCCGGTCGACGGTTTTCGCTGTCGTTGTCGGCTCCTCCTGATGAGCTCGGCGATCGAGGCGAATCTGTCATGACGGGCCGGGTTTCGTGAATTGTGCTGTGGCACGGGTATCGCCGTTGCACACGAACCACGCGGTGCTCGTTTCTGCGTGGTGGGTGGTTCGGATTTCGACGGTCTCGTCGATGGTGATGGGTTTCGTGTATTCCAGAACAGCTCGGTACGGAGCCTTTGGCAGGGACGGATGCCTTCTCTGCGACGCTTCGGCCGGTTGCCAGTACACGGCGTTGTTGACGTGATCGAATGGATCGATATCACTGGGCCGCAAACAGAATTCGGTACCCGCAGTGTTTGGCGCTACGTCGGTGATCCATCGTCGCCAGGTGAGGCGATGCTCGTCGGTTGTCGTGGCGAGCGGCGCCATGAAGTCATCGCTGATTCGAGACGGCATCCCGTTCTGTGGATTGATGTTGATCCAGAATCCTTCGGTTTCGATCAAACCGCCGCCGTCTGATTCGATACGCACTCGCATGGTGCACCAGCGGCTCGAGAGGGCGGAACACCATCGATGTAATCGTACGGTGTCGGGCCAGCTGATCGGTCTGATGACGTCGATGACCGTTCGACGTACCACCCACAGTGGGTGGGTCTGGGCTGCGCCGTTTGCTTCGAGGTTGTCGAAACCCAAATCTTGCAGGTAACGGGCTATGGCGTCGAGTCGTAGGCTTCGGTCCGGGTGGATGTCTCCGGTACGGACGGGCCACGAGTTACTGAAGACTGCCCCTTCGGAAGGGCGCGGTGCGAGCGGATCGGACTGTGACCCTCCGCGGTTCGCGGACGTGTGTGGTGCCGAGGTTGTCACGGGCAGAGCTCTTTTCGTTGTTTGTTCTCGGCTGGTCTATCCGAGTTGGTCGTTCCACACGGCTTTCGCTCCGCTCTCGCCGATCCGGTACACCTGCACAATCGAGCCGGCAGCGACGAGGACGGACAGGGCAGCGATTGTGATGACGACAATCCGCCAGAGTTTCGGCGACGCCGATGTGTCGGGACGATCCGCTCGCCACGTTGCGAAGCGTGTCGAGTGAAGGACCCACCATGCGGCGGCGAGGACGAACACCCCGATGGACCAGAACAGCATCTGATCACCCAATTCGGCATGTGCCTGGACTAAAGGATCTTCGGGGATTTGGTGTTCGAGCCATTCACCGGCGTCGGTGGTGATCGGCACGGCTATGAGTGTGATCAACGCGATCGCTGCTGGTGCCAGTCCCAGTCGGATTCTTGCAGCGGGCCAACATACCGCGAGAACGAGCAGTAGTGCTGATATCGGTACGAGGACAACGACGAGGTGGACTAGAAGTGGGTGTGCGGGTAGGCCGCCGATCGTGGTCAATCCCATATTTGATCTCCCGATCTCGTGCAACGACGCGAAAGTCAGCCGCGTGTCACGCGGCTCCGTGTCAACGTATCGACTGATTCTTGGAGAGTTCTCGGTGGAAGCCTATGTCCTTCAGAGGGGCAGTGCAGAGTTAATCCGTGCTCGCACGGGGCGTTTGCGTCATCGAACCCCGCCGGTCACATAGGGGGTCGAATTGCAGCTACCGGGGTATCCGCAGAGTGAGGCCTGCGGGAAGCGCTGATGGAGGGCAGCGCCGACGATGCGGCCCGCCGGGAAAGACGATCCTGGAAGTACCAAGGGCAATTCGAGGAGCCTTGACATGGTCAAATCCGAAGACCCAGACATGCGGTAGCCGGTGAAGAAGCCGCCGAAGTGGTCGCCGCCCCACGGCCGAGCGTGAAGTATGCCGTCGAGGCGATCGGGACATTCTTTCTGGTGTTCACCGTTGGGGGTGCCGCAGGCAGCGGCAGCCCGTTCGCACCGCTGGTGATCGGCGCGAGCCTGATGGTGATGATCTACGCCGGCGGCCACGTCTCCGGTGGACACTTCAACCCGGCGGTGACCCTCGCGGTGCTGGTGCGCTGCCGGATCGGGTGGCGTGACGCGGCCGGATACGCGATCGCGCAGCTCGTTGCCGGGCTGCTTGCTGCGGTGGTGGTGCGCGTGGTCGTGGATCCGGCGCGGGCCGCGGCCGTCGCGACCCTCACGCTGGCGGGTCGCACCCTGGTGCAGCGTTCGTCGTCGAGTTGTTGTTCACGTTCGCCCTGTGCTTCGTGATGCTCAACGTCGCCACCAGTAGGAGTCACCCGGACAATTCGTTCTACGGCTTGGCGATCGGATTCACAGTGATGGCAGGGGCATTCGCGGTCGGTGACATCTCCGGGGTGCGTTCAACCCGGCGGTTGCCTTCGGTGCGGTGGTGATGGGGATGTTCGCCTGGTCGACGTTGTGGGTGTACTTCGTGGCCCAGTTTGTTGCCGGTGCCGTCGCCGGTGCCGCGTTCCTTGTGCTCAATCCCGACGACAGATGAATGGCGCCGCCGACGGGACCGATCCAGGTTCCCTGGGCCGGCTTCGCCGCCGGACATCGAGAAAGCACCGCCCCACCCCCGAAAGGCACGACAATGACCGACATTGAGCCCACACCGAGGACGACGACGGATTCCGGCATCCCGGTCGAGAGCGACGAGCACTCACTTACCGTCGGACCGGACGGACCGATCCTGCTGCACGATCACTACCTGATCGAGCAAATGGCGCAGTTCAACCGCGAACGCGTCCCCGAACGGCAACCGCACGCCAAGAGCGGCGGCGCCTTCGGCCAATTCGAGGTGACCAACGATGTCAGCGGCTACACCAAGGCCGCGGTATTCCAGCCGGGTACGACGACCCCGCTGGTGATCAGGTTCTCCACTGTGGCCGGCGAACGCGGTAGCCCCGACACCTGGCGTGACCCGCGCGGCTTCGCGGTGAAGTTCTACACCATTTGATCCATCCGATCCGCTCGACATTGCCAGGTCAATTCCGGCTTTACCGAACTGTCGAGCTTTCGCCGGGGACTGACGGTTCCGGTGAAAGAACTTGAAGAAACCGGGTTTTCGTCCGAGGTTGAGTAATCCGCGTACGTACGCTGTCGACAGAAATCCGCATGCGGCATCACCTGCGACAAATGCTGGTGAGTGTCAGTGTCAGCATCTCTCGAGGTCTTTGGCGCCTTCGAGTGGCGTCTTCAGGACACAGCGTTGGTCAGCCCAGAGAGTAGGGCCGTATGACTGTGCGGCCGGTGGCCAACGACTCTCGAGCAACCGGTACGCGACTTCTACCTTTAAGGGCAGCAGTCGTCTGAGGTTCGCGTGCACCGCAGTTAGCTGCGCGCATCGACCGATGTCACTCGATGAACGGTCCCAGAGAGGACAAAATGCGCAGCGCTACATCATCCAATCCCTCAGCCGGGTCGGCGTCGGAGGCCGCGGCGGTCGAATGCGACTGTCCGGTGGCCCGCGTCCGACACCGACACCGATGCAGGCAGGCAGAGGGGGAACGGCCGTGAGCGTCGACAGGCGAATAACTTCAGGTCAAGTGTGTAGTGATCGACGCTGCAAAGGATTTTGCGGTGATCGTGACGTAGACAGTCGGAGTACACGGTGACCGACATACCGCCGACCGCCCAGACGTCGTTGCAGCGACTTCGGTCGCTGCTCGAACCGGCTCTGGTGGTGGTCACGGTGACAGCGCTGATTCTCGGCGGGATCGCGTGGGTCGTTGGTTGGCGTGCGATCGCCGAGGGGTGCTGGGTGGCAGGAACGCTGGTCGCCGTGGTGCCCGCGCTGGTCTGGGTGATTGTGGCATTACGCAACGGCCGGGCGGGAGTGGATCTGCTCGCAGTGTTGTCGCTGGTGGGCACTCTGTGGGTCGGCGAGTACGTGGCCGGTGCGCTGATCGCGGTCATGCTGTCCACTGGGCGTGCCTTGGATGCGGCCGCACAACGGCGCGCGTCGCACGACTTGCGGGCCCTGCTCGAGCGTGCGCCGCGGTCCGCGCGCCGGCGTATCGGCGACGTGATCACGGTGGTGCCATTGGACGAGGTCGTGGCCGGTGACCTGCTCGTGGTCGGCCCCGGAGAAGTGGTCCCGGTGGATGGCCGGGTCGAAGACGCGGTGGCGGTCCTCGACGAGTCGGCGCTCACCGGTGAACCACTTCAGGTTGAACGCGCGGTCGGTGAACCGGTGCGCAGCGGTGTGGTCAATGCCGCGACCGCTTTCGAGATCCGAGCCACCGCAACCGCCGACGCGAGCACTTACGCCGGGATCGTGCGGTTGGCGCAGCAGGCGGGCGCCGACAGTGCACCGATCATTCGGCTGGCTGATCGCTATGCAGCATGGTTCCTGCCATTGGCGCTCGCTGTCGCCGGCGCCGCGTGGCTGGCCAGTGGGTCAGCGGTACGAGCGGTGGCAGTGCTGGTCGTGGCGACGCCGTGTCCGCTGCTGCTCGCAGCGCCGGTGGCGATCGTCTCCGGCTTGTCGCGGGCTTCGCGACAGGGTGTGGTAATTCGTAGCGGCGGGGCGCTGGAGAATCTCGGCCATGCGACGACGCTGGTGATGGACAAGACCGGCACGCTGACCGCCGGTCGACCCGTCGTCGTCGACGTCGTGGCGGCGCCCGGCAGCGACACCCCCGAGATCCTGCGACTGGCCGCCTCGGTGGACCAGA
Organism: Rhodococcus sp. T9N; assembly: GCF_024436645.1. NCBI lineage: Bacteria > Bacillati > Actinomycetota > Actinomycetes > Mycobacteriales > Nocardiaceae > Rhodococcus > Rhodococcus sp. T9N. The sequence continues at coordinate 15,885 of NZ_JAMSKS010000083.1, forward strand.
TGTCACCCCACGTGCTTGCCGAGGCCATCGTCACCGAAGCCCTCGCACGGCACCTGTCGCTGTCGTTGCCCGTCGAGGTGATCGAACACCCCGGACGCGGAGTCACCGCCACGGTGAACGGCGCCAGGGTTGCCGTCGGCAAGCTCGCCGGCGAGGCATCCGAGGCGGATTGGGCCGTGGCGGTCGTCAACCGGGCCAGCCTCGATAGCGCCGCAATCGCGTGGGTCAGTACCGACGACGAGCTCGTCGGCGCGGTTCTTTTACGAGACCCGCTGCGCCGCAACGCACCCAGGACGGTTCGGAGGCTGCGCGCTGCCGGAATCAACCGATTGGTCATGCTCACCGGTGACCGTGCGGCACCCGCGCGGGAGGTGGCCACCGTGCTGGGCTTGGACGAGGTGTACGCCAATCAGAGCCCCGCCGACAAGGTCGCTGCCGTGCGGGCCGAACGGGAACGAGCCGTGACCGTGATGGTCGGCGACGGCGTCAATGATGCCCCTGCTCTGGCTGCGGCCACGGTCGGCGTCGCGATGGGCGCCCGCGGTGCAACGGCCTCCTCCGAGGCCGCCGACATCGTGTTGACGACCGACCGTTTGGACAGGCTGGCCGACGCGATGGACATCGCACGTTGGTCACGGCGCATCGCGGTCCAAAGCGCGGTGGCGGGGATGGTGCTGTCCCTGCTGGCGATGGGTGCTGCCGCAGTCGGACTGCTGCCGCCCGCGGCGGGGGCTTTGCTGCAGGAAGGCATCGACGTCGCGGTGATCCTCAACGCCCTGCGTGCGCTGCGAGGCAACCCTGCCGCCGGGATCGAGCTGCCGGATGGCACCGACGCGATGCTGCGCCGCTTCTCCGGCGAGCACGACAAGTTACGCGATGGACTGACGCTGCTGCGTGATGCCGCCGACAATGTTGCCGCCGGGTCCGGCAAACCTGCGATCGATGCCTTGACCCGAGCCCAGAGCTTCCTCACCGAACGACTATTGCCGCACGAGGACGCCGAACAGACCGAGCTGTACCCGGCGTTGGCGACGCCGCTGGGCAGCGCCGAGGCAACGGCCACGATGAGTCGAACCCACGCCGAGATCCACCGGCTGACCGACCGCATCGGCAACCACCTGCAACTGGCTCACGAGGCCGGTGGCATCCAACCCAGCCAGGTCGACGATCTGCGGGCCTGCCTCTACGGGCTGCATGCGTTGCTGCACCTGCACTTCCTGCAAGAAGAAGAGAACTACTTCACTCTCGCCGACACCGAACTCCCCGAGGGACGAAAGACAGCACTGACCGTGCGCGCCCGTCGATACCGGGAGAAGGGAGCACGTGACATCGAAGAACGGATTCCCTCAGTCCGCGGCTGACTGGAGTGTTCCCGATTTGATGGACACGCTCAATTCCGGGAGCGCTGTTTGCGGTGCCCGGACCTCTGAGGCGGGAATTCCGTCCAGAGCTCCGGTGTTTGGCGGTGTTTCATGAACTATGTGCTCGCTTGGGTAGCGCCGTCGCAGACCAACCATCCGGTGACCCAAACGAGGTGTGGGATTGCATCGAAACTTGATGCTCTCGTCCGACCCGTTTCCGCTTTCCAGGCAGTTGTTCCGATCTCTCCTTCTCGGTGTCCCGGCCTGCACCCGGGTATACCCCCGGGGGTACTTGACATACCCTAGGGGGTATATGGCAACCTGTAGTCATCGCACTCCACAGAACAGGGAAGGTTGTCCGATGATCCTCGAGCAGTACTACATCGAGTGCCTCTCGCACGCGTCGTACCTCATCGGCGACGAGAGCACCGGCCGCGCCATCGTGATCGACCCGCGCCGCGACATCACCGAATACCTCGAGGACGCAACCCGATACGGCCTGACCATCGAGGGTGTCGTCAACACGCACTTTCATGCGGACTTCGTCTCCGGTCACCTCGAGTTGGTCGAGGCTACCGGCGCGTGGATCGGTTTCGGCGACGCCGCGGACACCGATTACCCGATTCGCCGACTGCGCCACGGCGAGCACCTGACGCTGGGGGAGGTGGACATCGAAATCCTCTCCACCCCCGGCCACACGTGGGAGTCGATCAGCCTGCTCGTTCGCGAGAATCGAGACGCTGAGCCGTCCGCTGTGCTGACCGGGGACTCGCTGTTCATCGGCGACGTCGGTCGCCCCGACCTGGCCAATCTCGGCGACGGCACCAATACCGACCTGGCTCGGGCGATGTACCGCACCGTCCACGAGAGGCTGCTGACCTTGCCCGACGCAGTGGCCGTGATGCCGGCTCACGGCGCGGGGTCGTCCTGCGGCAAGAACCTCTCTTCCGAGTTGACCTCCACCATCGGCGAGCAACGCCGCACGAATCCGTCGGTGCAGCCGATGAGCGAAGACGCGTTCGTCGCTCTCGTCGCCGACGGCCAGCCTGCGGTGCCGGGGTATTTTTCGGCCGCCGTAGCTTTGAACAAGTCGAATCGTGCACTCCTCGAACAAGATCGGTTTGTCTCCGAACTCTCACCGGGAGAGCTCCGGGTCGAAATGGCCAGCGGAACACGCGTTCTCGATGCCCGCACCCCCGACGATTTCGCCGCCGGGCATCTGCGTGGCTCGATCAATGTCGGTTTCGACGGTAGGTTCGCCGAAACCGGCGGCATGGTCGCCGATATCGGCGAGCGCATCGTGCTCATCACTTACCCGGGTGAGGAACAGGTTGCGGCAATGCGTTTGGCGCGCATCGGATCCGACAACGCGCTCGGATACCTCACTGTCGACGTTGATGGAATTTTTCCGGACGCGCTCGCCGACCTTGTCCGTACCGCGCCGCGCACCACGGTGTCCGAGCTCGAGGGTCTCCTGGCCTCGGGCGCGGTCACGTTGATCGACATCCGCAACCCCGGCGAGCGTGACTTCGGTGCCATCGACGGCGCCCGGTCAATTCCCCTCGCACAGTTGCGTTCCCAACTCGCGGACCTGCCACGAAGCAAACCGATCGTCGTTCACTGCGCCGGCGGCTGGCGCTCCTCCGTCGCCGCATCACTGTTGCGTGCCGACGGCATCGAGAACGTCAGCGACCTGGTCGGCGGATACACGGCCTGGGTCGAGCGATCTTCCGAATAGCGCCTATTCAGAAAAACTCTCGTGCCCCATACGCGGCACGACGTCTGACAAGGAGATACCAGGTGTGTTACACCACGACATGTTCTTCCTGCTCCAAGACCACTTGGGCAGGATGCGGCCAGCACGCCGACCAGGTGATGGCCGGCGTCCAGACAGCGCGGCGCTGTACCTGCACCCCTGCTCCTGACCCGGGGTCCGGGTTCTTCCGGTCCTTCTTCGGCCGCTGACCCGCCGCACCGGATGACCCGGTGCCATGACCCGGTACCCGCCCATACTCGCACCCATCACCCCCTTTTTTCAGGAGTCAACCAATGTCCAGTAACACCAAGGTCAGGGACGGCGTTCCGCCGATCTCACACGCGTCCGGCGGCGTACTCGGCCGCATGGGCGCATCGATGGCGGGCAACGCAAAATGGGTGCTCGGTGTCTGGCTGATCGTGCTCATCGCACTCGGCGCGGCCGCACCGTCGGTGTTCAGCTCCCTCGCCGGCGCCGGATGGCAGGCCAACGGATCCGAATCCGTCCAGGTCCGCGAACTCGCACAGGAACACTTCGGCGGCAACTCTTCCGCCGCCGTCCAGGTTGTCGTGCATTCCGATGACCGGACCATCGACAGCCCCGACATGCAGCGCACCCTCACCGAGGTCACCGATGTCTTCGCCGGGGACCCTCGCTTCGGTGCGATCATCGCGCCGCAGCCGGGAATGTCCATCAGCCCCGACGGGCACACCGGAATTCTCATCGCGGGCGCGAACGCAAGCACCGACGAGATGGTCAAGGCCGTTGACGATCTCAAGGGGGAGTTGACCGCCCTGTCCGGGAACGGCATCGAGGTCTATCCCACCGGCGCATCGGCACTGTGGAGTGATTTCAACAAGGCCAACCACGACGCGATGATTCAGGCCGAACTGTTTTCCTGGCCGGTCACCCTCGCGATCATGGTGCTCGCCTTCGGGTCCCTCGTCGCCGCCGGGCTCCCACTGCTGCTGACCCTGGCCGGGCTCGTCGCCTCTGCGGGCGGCCTGGTTCTGCTCAACCAGATCACCCCGATTTCCGTGTGGGCGATGAACTTCGCGATGATGTTCGCCCTCGCCCTCGGTATCGACTACGCCCTGTTCATCGTCTCCCGGTTCCGCGACGCGATACGTCATGCATCGTCGCCGCGGGCGGCGGTCGCGGAAACCATGGATACCGCGGGCAAGGCCGTCGTCCTGTCCGGAATCACGGTGCTCGTGAGCCTCTCTGCGGTCCTGCTGGTTCCGGCACCGGCCGTGCGGACGATGGCTATCGGCATCATGCTCGCCGTGTTCTTCGTCCTCCTGGCCTCGATGACTCTGTTGCCTGCCGTTCTCGGGATGCTCGGCACCAAGGTCAACGGTGGATCCTTGCCCTACGCCAAGCGTCAGGAACACCGCTCACCGAAGTTCGCCGCCTGGGGCGAGCTGCTGCACAAGCACCCGTGGCCGTTCGCCATCGGTTCTCTCCTGGTGCTGATCGCGCTGTCGATCCCGGTGCTCGGGCTCAAGGTGGCGATGCCCTCCATCGCGGTTGTCCCCTCCGACGCCCCGGTCCGCCAGGGCTACGAACTCGTCCAAGCTCAGATGGGGGAGGGGGCGCCGGGCATGTTGCAGATCATCGCCCCCGCCGCGGAGGGCGCGCAGACAGCGAAGGCTGCTGCCGCGACCGAAGGTATCGCCATGGTGACGCCGCCGCAGTCCGCACTCGATGGCAGCGATTTTGTGATGTTGCAGGCCATGCCTACCGTCGATCCGTCCGACGCACAGATGGGAGCCATCCTCGACACCTTGCGTGCGGACCTTCCCTCGGGCGCTCTGGTGGGCGGCGCACCGGCGGAGAACCTCGACCTGCAGCAAGCGCTGAACGACTACCTCCCGCTGATCGTCGGCATCATCCTGGTTCTCGGGTTCCTGCTGCTCCTGGTGGCGCTGCAGGCGCCGTTGATCGCGATCCTCGGTACCGTGGTCAGCTTGCTCTCCACCGCCGCCGCATTCGGGGTCGCGAAGTTGATCTTCCAGGACGGGCACGGCGCGTCGTTGCTCGGTTTCACCCCGCAGGGGTTCCTCGACGGGTGGGGGCCGGTGTTCTTCTTCGCGATGATCTTCGCGATCGCCATGGACTACACCGTGTTCTTGTTGGCCACGGCGAAGGAGCATTACGAGCGCTCAGGTGATCCCAAGGTTGCGCACGTCGACGGTCTGGCTCATTCGGGGCGGGTGATCCTCGCCGCTGCCGCGGTGATGGTGGCCGTGTTCTTCACCTTCGCGCTCGCTGATCCGTTGCCGCCGAAGGAGATGGGCATCATTCTCGGTGTCGCTGTACTGCTCGATGCGGTACTGATTCGGCTGATCCTGCTGCCGGTGCTCCTGCGGTTGACCGGGCATGCCGCGTGGTGGTCCCCGGCGTGGCTGCGAAAGGTATTGCCCAACATCAGTTTCTCGCACTGACAGGTCCGGATGGCGTGGTTCGGCCACTGTGACGCACAGATCTGACGAACCACCCACCCGGATATACCCATAGGGGTATATTTGAGGTTACTGATTGATCTTCGGAAGGAACTCCCATGGTCGGCGACGACGACAGCATCGCATTGGTACTCAACCGACTCCGCCGCGCGCACGGCCAACTCGCCGGAGTGATCTCGATGATCGAACAGGGCCGAGACTGCAAGGACGTCGTCACCCAGCTCGCCGCGGTCTCACGCGCACTCGACCGGGCCGGTTTCAAGATCGTCGCCACCGGCCTTCGCGAATGCATGACCGGCAACCGCGAGAATGGCAAGGAACCGATGACCGAGGCGGAACTCGAAAAGCTCTTCCTCGCACTCGCCTGAGACCGCGGCGGCGATCGCGGAACAACGAACAGAAAGGACGGTACGGACAGTCATGACAGCTCTCCCACGGCACCACGGCTGGACCATCGAACGGATCGTTCCACTATTGGGCGGGGTAGTCGTCCTGCTCAGCGTGGCCTTGACACTCGCCTTCTCCATTTGGTGGCTGCTTCTCACCACGTTCGTCGCTGCGAATCTCCTGCTCTACAGCGCAGTGGGATGGTGCCCGATGAGCCTGATACTCCAACGCCTCGGCATCCCGCGGCTCGGCACCCGCTGACCGATCCCAGACCCCGGATCCCCCGAAAAAAGGACGTAGATCATGCAACTCGCACTCACGACCACCCTGAACACCACGTTCGACGACGCTGTCGAACGCACCCGTAAGGCATTGTCGGAGCAAGGTTTCGGGATACTCACCGAGATCGACATGAAATCGACCCTCAAAGCCAAGCTCGACGAAGACCTGGAGGACTACCTCATCCTCGGCGCCTGCAACCCGACGTTGGCACATCGAGCAGTCGGAGTGATGCGGGGGATCGGATTACTGTTGCCCTGCAACGTCGTCGTGCGCGCCGATCCCTCCGCGGAGAACACCGTCATCGTCGATGCGATGAACCCCGCCCTCATGGTCGAGGTGACCGGCGAACCCCGACTGCAGTCCGTCGCCGACGAGGCCACCGCCAGGCTGCAGGCAGCTCTCGATTCGCTCACCGCACAACAGAACTGAACTAGAACAACAACCGCATGCCGCCGAACGTCGGTAGACGAAAAGGACGCCGATGACTCTCGCAATCGCACTCGCTGCCGGGGCAGTCATCGGTGTCCTTCTAGGACTCCTCGGCGGCGGCGGATCCATCCTTGCCGTACCGGTCCTGGTGTTCGCCCTCGGCCTCGACATCGACCAAGCAATCCCGATCTCACTGATCGTGGTCGGTGTCGCCTCGGCTGTCGGCGCGATCCCGAAAGTCCGTGCCCATCTTGTGCAGTGGCGACTGGCCGCCGTGTTCGCCGCTGCCGGTATCCCCGCAACCTTCCTCGGTAGTGCCCTCGGGCGAGTGCTCCCGCAGTCCGTCGTGATGATCGGGTTCGCCGCGGTCATGATCGTTGCCGGTGCTCGTATGCTCGCCGACCGCGGCGATACCGGAACCGCCTGCAGCGTAGGTGATTCCGGTATCAATTGGCGTCGCTGCGCACCTCGTGCGATCCCAGCAGGATTCGCCGTCGGTGTGCTGACCGGGCTCTTCGGCGTCGGCGGCGGATTCCTCATCATCCCCGCCCTTGTCCTGATGTTGGGAATAGACATGCAGATCGCGATCGGAACCTCGCTTCTGATCATCGTCGCGAACTCCGCCGCCGGCTTGATCTCACATCTCGGTAGCGGCGTCACCATCGATCCGGCCATCACGATCAGTTTCACCGGAGCTGCGATCGTTGCCTCCTTGGTCGCCGGACGGTTCGGCAACCGCGTCGACACCGGAAAACTTCAACACTGGTTCGCGTACCTGGTGTTCGCCGTCGCCGCGTACATTCTGTTCGATACTCTCGTGTTGAGTCGCTGACGCCGTGACACACGAGGGAGCCGTACTCGTGTGGAACTCCGCTTTTCCATATCGGCGACCGGCCTCGTTCGCCATTCGTCGTATCTGTTTTCGGCGTAGACATCGGCAACCGATATCTACGTGGTGACCAGGCTGTCGGCGCCCGAGAAGTGCCCGCCGGCAACGGACCACTCCTCCTTTCCGAGTAAGCGCTCCGTTGTCGTGGCCGCTCCACCACGACCAATGTCACCGACTTTCGTGCAAGATGAGTGGGGGTAGATGTATCGCCACCAAGGTCGACATGGGGCGGAGGGCCTGATTCACAAAAGTCACCGGCCGCTGTTGATGATCCCGACAGAGGCCCGGTTCTCCGGATGCACGGCCGTGCCGTGACCGCTGCTCCCTGCAACGTGGGCAAGAAGAGAAGAAAGGTGGACAAAAAGAAACGGAACGACGCACACATGACGTTCGGTCGGGCCGATGGTTGCTCTGCCACCCATCGCATAGGCACACTCCGAACGTCGTCGACGTGCAAAACCGATGAGAGAGGACTAGTCATGACCTCGCAGCTTTACCTCGTCCGCCAGGGACAACGGCCCTCAACGCCAACTACCGCAACTGCGTGACCCTACTGAATCAGTTCGATCTCGTCGGTGTCGTATCCGAGTAGACCGGCGACGGTTGAGTGGGCGTCGTCGCCGTACAGCTCTTCTTGGGTCTCGTCGCCGAACATCTGGGAATGCAGCTCCTTCATATCCCTGGGTTGGGATGAGCGGGGGGCAAACCGAACTTGTACATCGGTGGGGCTACCGATGGGCTGTGTGTATGCGACGAGGGGTGGAACGCTTGCGCTTCCTGGGTGAACCGCAACTCGCAATGCGTGTTGCGGTCTGTGCCCTCGTGCGCCGCCGATGGTCAGTTGTTCCGACAGCGTTCGAGCCAGCGTCGTGTCCCGTATGTGAGTGTCGCGCACAAGTTGTGTCAGTGATCCCTTCTGCATTTTGATGCGGCGGCGGGGTTGATGTTCGTTGAACTCCCGGGCGGTCTCCCAGAAGTCGTTCAACAGCGTGACTGCTGGATCGTCGATCAGACCGCTGGGCTGTATGCGCTCGGTGATGTGGTGGGTTCGCTCGCCGGGACGGAGCGTTAGGTGATGTTCGAGTCGGGCGAATCTGAAGGGGAGGTCATCCTGGAGTAGTGCGATGTGCTCGGGAGTCATTTCCACGACACGGGTGCTTCCACGTAGTTCCACGAAAAAGTAGGTATCGTCCGGAGCTTGTCCGACGGCGGCACCTCTCAGTTCCCTCAACGCATAGACCTCTTGTTCGAGATCGTCGACACGGGTCCGCAGTATGTCGGCGAGGGTGATCTGGCGCTGGACGTACTCACTGATCGGGAGCGGAGGTCCGTCGTTGACCATCTGCCAGTTTCTTGTTCCCTCACGGTTACCTTCCACCGGTCGTCCGGTGGCTAGGTACACGGCTTTGAACAGCCGCATCGACGGAATCGTCGACATCTGATCCTCGAAAGTGCGAACAGTTTTTACTCGGCGGCCGTAGGACACTTCGTCTACGGAGATCGCGGCCTTCTTCGCTTTCTGCCGTTCGGTGTCTCGATTGAAGATCGCTGCCATGCTGATGGGATGCCCGCCATAGTCCACCCACACGGCCATCATCGGGTAGACGGTTCTGCGTAGAGGATTGAATCGGTAGAAGGGTTGGTTGTTTGCGTTACGAATGAGCTCGATGGCATCTGATCTGCCGGGATCGGTGAGCACGAGCGATGATTCCAGTCTGAGCGCCTCGAAGTGTTCGTGCACGATGCGACCGGTGATTTGCGGGATGGCGGTTTTTCCCAGGATGTCTTGGATCCGGCCGTGCAGCACGATGTGGCATTCGTCGGTCGGGTCGGCGCTGATGGTGACGGTGACGTTTGGATCAGCGTTGATCTGTTCCGTTTGGTCCGCGGTTTCGATGAATTCTTGTTCGATCAGGACCGGAAGTGCGGCGAGTGCGTCCCCGCGATCTGCGCCGAAGATGTTGTGCGCGTAGATGAGTGCGCTCTCCGGCGGCGTCCATCGAAGATCGTGATCACCGAGGGGAATGATCTCGATTTCGATCATCGACGCCAGGACAGCCAGCTGCGCCGACGTCAGATCGAGGATCTTCGCGAGTTGCGGATTGGCCGCCTGACTGTCGCGAGCGAACCGAGCAGTATGTGCGATCGGCACCATCAAACCGATCGAGGAGCTCATGTCGTCGCGATATTGCGCGAGAAGGGCCGAGTACGCAGGCTGGCCGATCTCGAACCGCTCGCCCTCGCTCAACATGCGGTCCCACAGATGTGATCTGCGGCTTTCGTGAAACCAGAGTTGTCCATTGCGTTCTACGCTGAGGATGTTCTCCCGCTCGAGAGACTGCCGCAACACACCCCACTGAGTTGAAGTGAGATCAAGATAGGCAGTGATCGTCGATTCAGGCGGTGGCAATTCGAAGACCGACAGCCAGCGTGCAGCGATCTGCGCATCGCCTGGGAGTCGAGCCAGCGCATCTTCCAGCGAGCGGACGAATGCAGTAGGGGGCGTGTATTCATCCAATGTACCGCCGCTGCGGAGCTGACCGATCAAACCTTCGACGATGATCGGGAATCCGCTGCTCAGGAAGTAGACACGATCCGTGTTAGCACTTGTGACGCCTGCCCGGTTGAGCATGGTTTCGACATCTGCTCTGCTGAGTCCGCCGACGATTATCTCCCCGCATCCGGTGTCTCGAAGTCTGGTGAGTCCGGTACGAGCCTCGTGCGCCGCCGACGACCAGGCGATCACGAATCGTGCGCGTTTAGGGGGCGCGATGCAAAGACTGGCCAACGCCCGTTGGTCATCCTCTGTCAGCCGTTGGCACTCGTCGATAGCCAGAATCACGTCGCGTTTGAGCACAGTGGCAACCTCGTCGCACAGCCGTACCAGGAGCTTGACGACGTTGGTATCGCTTCGCGACTGGAGATCTCGCCGTAGATCAGCGGTCGTATCCTGGCGTAGGCCTTTGAAGAACGCTGCGAGACCTTCGCCCGCATGTTCGCCGATTCGCGCCTTCACCAACGCCATGACTTCCTGGGTCACGGCCTTGGCCAGGCTCTTACCGACTTCGGCCACCATTTCCTTGCCTGCGGTGTCGAGTCGGTTCTGGATGGTGCGCCACGCGGTCCGATCCGCCATCGAGGTGACCAAGGCTGTGACGAGGCCATTCAGGATGGCGACCTGCAACGCGCCGCTGTCGAACGCACAGGTGACCGGCGGCGGCGCGATGGCTGCACCACGTGAGAGTTCGATCTGATGGTCGGCGAGGATCGATGACTTACCGGTTCCGGAGTCACCCGTGACTACTACAACAGGATGTGACATCGACAGAAGATCGGTGAGTTCAGGCCGCATGAGCACAGTATGCGGCTGACCTCCGACACCTTCTATTGCAGGTCACCGCCGCGAGCCGAATAGCGTTGCGTCGAAGCGAATCCGTTCTACAGACAATTTGAGCAAATTGAGAGACTTATGCCTGGCGCCACACTCGATCATTCCACTTGCGCAAACCGTGGACGTCGAACTATCCTATGGCCAGTAGCTGGAGATGAAATAGTTCTCTGAGCGCTAATTCCGGAACCCACGCCTAGGCGTGGGTTTCCGCGTATCTGGAGGGCAATAATCGTTCCATGCTGCTGGCGTACATTGACGAGATCGGCGAGACAGGGGCATTCGTTGCGCGCGATCACGCTCGCTTCAACACCAGTCCCGCGTTCGGCTACGCCGGCCTGATCCTTCCCGCTGACAATGCTCGAAAGTTCGGTCAAATCTTCACGCTGAAAAAGCGGGAGATCTTCAAAACCGAGATCGAGAAGGCAGAGCACCCTGGACGGTGGGAACGTAAGGGCGCGAGTATCTTTCGTCCCGACACTTTCGACAAGTATCGGCAACAGATCCGAGTATTCAACACTTTGGTGCGCAGCGTACGCAGCCTCGACGGCGCCCTCTTCTACTACGCCGCGGAAAAACCTCTCGGAACCCCGAAACAGACGGACCTCGATACGGACGCCCGAGAAACAGCTGCGATGCGCGAAGCGCTCAACCGCATCGCCCGGTACGCCGACTACAAAGGCTCGAACGTGATGGTCATGATCGATCAGATCAACGAGAAGACGCGCGCAGCTCGGCTGCCGGCCATGTACGAGCACATCTTGGGTCGTGCGAGCGGATATCCGGAAATGAAGCGGATCATCGAGCCGCCAATGCACATAGACAGTGTCCTGAGTTCGAACATTCAGTTCTCCGACTGGATTGCCGCATGTGTAACGAGAGCGATCGAGTACCAGATCATCAAGGAATCCCCCTACCAGTGGGTGACGGGGGACAACGCACTCCCGTCGGTCAGGGGCGCATTCACTCATGAGTCGAAGATCCACTTGTGGCAGCGTGACCTTTCCGATCTCAATCACTCCGACATCTTCCGCAGTGATCGACTGCTGCATCCGGCGGCGGCGGGACAGTTGGTCGGCGACCAACTTCCGGCCGATCGATTCCGTCGGATGAAGGCCGCGGCCGAGCGAGCACAGATCCGACAGTAATGCACTCTCTCGGGTAGTTGCATGAGTTTCGCTTGGATAAAACTGCTGATGACAACTGAAACCAGCTTCTGGTCGACTTTCCGCGATCATGTCGAGCGAGTGCTCGGGCCCAAGTGATTCATCCAGCCGGGTGAATACCAGCCGAGCGGGGGACTGTTTCTGGACGATTCGTTCGAGCCTGTTCGCGGACAACGATATTCGAGAAGTCCGATAGAAAACGATCCACTCGAAAGCCGCCTCGCGAAGCGGTTCCGCACTGCCCCATCGCTGCATCCTCACGCGACCACTTCGCGTTCCGAGGACAAGGGCGCGTACCGCGTTGTCTCGGTCCGTATTAACGCACCCGGTTTCCGTAGTACCTACGCCGTGGAGGTTCAGGCCGCTGTCGGATTCGAGTTCGCGGATGAGGCGTTCACCGTGACGGTTGACGCTCCGCAGGGCTTCGATCAGGCTGCGCGCCGCGCAGTCCGGAAGTCGGTTGCTCGTGCGGGTGAGTGGAACGCCGACAACCCTGATGCGATTGCTCCGCGTCTGGAGGACGCGGACGCGTATCGCGTTGTTGCGGTTCGCGTGAGCGTGGATCGGTAGGCGATAGAGGACCGGCCCGAAGCTACCGGGCCGGTCCTCTTCGTTGCGTGCTCCGAAAATGGCCTCTCACCGTGCGGTGGGGGGCTTTTTCGTGTGTTGGGGGTGTGGGTGTGGCTATTGCTGATTGGTGAGGGTGAGGAGGAGCTGTGAGACCTGTTCGGTGGTGGCGTCGGCGAGGCAGTCGACGATGCAGGCGGTGAGAAAGATCTTGATCGTGTTCGGTACCCGTTGCGCGAGGGCGCGGAGCTGCTCGCCCCTGGTGGGGCGGTGGTTGTCGGGGGTCTGGTCGTCGTGCTCGTGCATTTCTGCTCCTCGTAGTGGATTGGAGTTCCGCGTGGGTGCGTCCTCATCTCTTGTTGTTCGAGCTACGGGCGAGATCACATGTTCGTGTAGGGGAATTGAGTTGTTGCTGGCTTGTGACCTGCGGTGATGGCATGTCCCGGGGTGGTGTGTTCGTGGAGTTGGGGCGCCGGCGAATTTGGGGCCGGCTGATGGGGCCGGCGGGGTGCTCGGGTTCGGTGGTGGGGGAGTGTCGGGGGGTGCTCGGCGGGCGTGTGTGGGCCGATTTTTGGGTGTTTTTGAATGTTGTTGTGTTTCAGTAACTTTGGGTTATCGGTTGGTGGGTAATCTGTTTCGGTGGTTACGCATGGAGGTGTTTTGGGGAGACTCGAATTATGTTGTGGTGGTTACGATTTCGACGTTTCGTGGTTCTGTGTTGTTTTGCGGTTTGGGGTGGGGTCCTGTAGGATGGGAAGCATGATGACGATGAGTTGGCAGACGCGAGACGGGGTAGCTTTGAGCGACCTCCGCTCCTCCCCAGCCTCGTTTGGTACTTGGGTACCGAATTCTCAGTTCCGATCAAATCCTTTGGTGACAAAGACAATTCAGGAATTTAGAGGCGCGCAGCGACTCGATCGACGGCAGTCTGGCTGGACCCACTGCGAGCCGCGCAGCGGCTCCCTGGTGGGGAGCGAAGCGAGCCGCTTCCGTTCCCGATGCGGAGCATCGGGAG
>NZ_JAMSKS010000082.1:0-39730 GCF_024436645.1 Rhodococcus sp. T9N
CACCTTCGAAGGACGCATCACCCTGAACGGTAACTAACCGACATCAAGGTCGGATCCACCGTTAATCGGACACTCCCATTCAGATCGTCAAAAAGCGCCAACGTCGATTGAACGAGGTCCACAAGATCGTGTTGTCCTACTTTCTTAGGTGCGGGTTTGATCCGGTCATTCGTAAGATCGGAGAGCCCCTGGGAGCTGCGGGTATGGCTGTCATGTTGGTCCTACTTTCTTAGGTGCGGGTTTGATCCGGTCATTCGTAAGATCGGAGAGCCCCTGGGAGCTGCGGGTATGGCTGTCATGTTGGTGCGGCACGGACTGCTTCAAGGACATGGCCACCCGCAGCTTCTGCAACGACTCGACTGCTGATTGAGAATCGCGAGCCATCGCTGCTGTAGGACTGAGCCGGGGAGGTCGTTGCCAGGGAACCGCACGGATGGAGCAGATCGATCGAAGGGTGAAGCTGGTGCCGAACAAGTTGTGGGCTGGAATCGATATCGGTAAAGAGCATCACCACTGTGTGGTGATCGACGAGGCCGGTCAGCGGTTGTTCTCGAGCCGGATCGCTAACGACGAGACCGCGTTGACGACTCTGATCGACGAGGCACTCACGCTGGCAGCTGGTGGCGAGCTGTTGTGGGCGATCGACCTCAATCGAGGAGGTGCTGCCTTGGTGATCGGACTGCTCGCCGCCCGCAGTCAGCCAGTCGCGTACCTGACCGGCCTGATGATGCACCGGGCCGCGGCCGGGTACCGAGGTGAGGGAAAGACCGACCTGTTGACCGAACTACCGTGTCGGCCTTTCCGAAGATGCGTGCGGGGCTCGACTGGGCTCGCTAGGTTCGTTTCTCATGACCAACGACAGGGACGTGCCGCGCGAGTTGTCCGGACTGGTGGTCCCGGCGCTGGGGTTGCTCGAGGCGACGGAAGATCTGTTCGAGCCGTATCGACTCGTTGACGGTGATGGCACGGTGGTCGCGCCGGTAGCGGCGTTCTTTGCCGAGTTGGCGGCGTGCGGGAGACCGGCGACGACGCATCGTTCGTATGGGATGGATCTATTGCGCTGGTTCCGGTTCTTGTGGGTGCTCGAGGTGGACTGGGACCAGGCGACTCGAACCGAGGCACGTGATTTTTGCCGTTGGTTGCAGATCGCGGTCAAACCGGCGCGACCGCATTGGCGTTATCCCGACGGCGATGCCCTGCAGTCGGGTTTGCAGCAGGCCTCGTCGGGGTCGAATTCGTTGACCGGCAAGGCCATTCGCGGTGACCGGTACGAGGCGGCGACGGTTGCGCACTGTGAGAGCGTGTTGCGGGGCTTCTACGACTTTCACCTGGAGGCAGGCACTGGGCCGATGGTCAATCCGTTCCCGTTGTCTCGGCACCGCCGCGAAGGTCGGGCGAATGCGCACCACAACCCGATGGATCCGTTCCCCGGGCAACGCAGCGGCCGGTATCGCCCGAAGGTGGTGACGCGGGCGCCGCGCTGCATCCCGGACGACCGATTCGACGAGTTGTTCGCGCAGCTAGGTTCTCATCGCGACCGGGCACTGGTCGCATTCTGGGTCTCGACCGGGGCGCGGGCCTCGGAGTTGTTGGGCGCCAAGGTCTCCGATGTCGACCCTGGACAACAGTTGATCACCGTGATCCGGAAGGGAACCCGGGTGTTGCAACCGTTGCCCGCCGCACCTGACGCGTTCGTGTGGCTTCGGCTGTATCAGGCGCAGCTGAACGGTCTCGTTCCGTCCGGCCGGGACGAGCCGTTGTGGTGGACGCTGCGGCGCCCGTTTCGGGCGCTACGCTATGACGCGGCACGGGCGATGTTCACCCGCGCCAACGCAGCATTGGGTTCGAACTGGTCGCTGCACGACCTTCGCCACACCGCCGCGTATCGGATGGCTCGCGACCCGCAGGTGCCGCTGGCCGACATTCAATGGGTGATGGGCCACGCCAACCTGTCCACCACACAGCGCTACCTGAATCCGGTGACCGAGGAAGTGATCGCCGGGATGCTCACCTTCCATTCGCGTCGCCGCGACCGTCCCCCGGACGCACCGCCAGCTCCGGAATACCGCGCCGAGAGTCTGCAGATTATGTTCGGCAAGGACGCGACGTGACCTCCGCCAGCGGCCAGAGGATCTGGACGCCAACCGTTGACGCCCCGCTGGCAATCACCGAGTCGGCGAATCCGACCGGGGCGCAACTGCTCGCTTCGTTCCCGCCCCGGCCTGTCGCCGTGTCGTGGTCGGCAACCGAGCCGAGCCGCTCCGAGGTACTCGGTCGGGTCCTGTCCGCGCCGTTGGCGTTGGACAACCCGAACAGCCAACAGACTCGGCGGCTGGGGATCCTGGCGGTGCTGAGCTGGCTGCAGACCCAGTCCGGGGACAGCTGGCAGCAGCGGTGGCGGGCCAGCAGCGCGGAAGAGCAGCGGGACTGGCGGGATCTGGTCAGGCCCGACACCCTGCGCGCGAAACCGTTGCCGCACTTGAGCCCCGGGCTGCTGGTGCTGATCTGTGCCGATGTCATCCGGCCCAGTCAGGAGTGGTTGCTGCGGTTCGCGCCGGCGCGCCGCAACCTCGCCACCGAGATGGCCCGCACCCGGGACCCGGGAGCCTTCGCCGCACTCGCCCAGTTGTGCACGGATGGCGGGGTCGGACTGCAGAGCGGGCAGCAGGCACTGACCCGGATCGCGGTCATCATGGCCGCCAAGGGCGGCTCGGTCGACGCGGTGCGCGTCGGCGACTGCGTTGAGCTTCTCGGGATCGCAGCCCGCATGCGCGCCACATCCGAGGCTTACGCCCACAGCCCGTTGTTCTACCAGCTGCTGCGCGCGCACGGTGTCCTGAGCGAAGATGCGCCCGCCGCCATCGAGATGTTCTCCGGCCGCGGGCAACCGAGCTGTGAGCAGCTGATCGACCGCTACCGGATCGCCTGCCGGCCGGTGCGGGACGTGCTGGTCGATTACCTGCGGGAACGTCAGCTGTCGGTGGACTTCTCCTCGTTGCAACGCCTGGCTTACCTGCTCGGGAAGTTGTTCTGGGCCGATCTGCAGGCCCACCACCCTGGCATCGACTCGCTCACACTGCCTCGCGACGTCGCTGCGGCGTGGAAGCAACGCGCGCTCACCCGCACGAGGACCACCCACGACGGTGAACGGGTCGATGTCGCCTCGGCGCGACTGGACGGGCGCAGCGTGCTCACCGCGGTGCGAGCCTTCTACCTCGACATCGCCGAGTGGGCCGACGACGATCCGGCCCGATGGGGGCCATGGGCGGTGCGCTGCCCGGTCAGCGCCAGCGACGCCTCCCACAAGAAAGACCGGTCACAACGAAAGTCCCGCATGGACGCCCGCACCCGCGAACGGCTCCCGGTGCTGCCAGCGCTGGTCTCCTGGGTGGCGGCCGAACGCACCGGCGCCGCCGAGTTGCTCGCAGCCGCCGAACGCGCCAGGCCAGGTGAACTGTTCACCGCCGCCGGGGCGACCCTGCGCCGGTCGCAGATGAAGACAGAAACCACCGGCCGAATCTGGGCCGAAGATCCTGAGAGTGGACCGCGCCGCGATCTCAGTTTCGAAGAACACCGCGGGTTCTGGACGTGGGCTGTGGTGGAGGTATTGCGCCACACCGGAATTCGTATTGAGGAACTGACCGAGCTGTCCCACCACAGCCTGATCCAGTACCGGCTGCCGGCCACCGGCGAGCTGATCCCGTTGCTGCAAATTACCCCGTCGAAGACCGACACCGAACGGCTGCTGGTGATCTCACCCGAACTCGCCGACGTGCTGTCCGCGATCATCGCCAGGATCCGTCTCGGCCAGCCGCACGTGCCGCTGGTGGTCTCCTACGACAAGAACGAACGCGTCTACAACCCACCCATGCCGCTGTTGTTCCAATGGCACCGACGACTCGAGAACCGTGCGGTATCGGAGAGGGCGCTACGCCAATATCTCGACCACGCGCTGACTGCGATCGGCGTCAAAGACGCCAGTAATCGCCCGCTGCGCTACACCTTCCACGACTTCCGTCGACTGTTCATCACCGATGCGATCACTCACGGGATGCCGCCGCACATCGCCCAACTCGTCGCTGGACACCGTGACATCAACACCACCATTGGATACAAAGCCGTCTACCCCGAAGAGGTGATCAACGGTCATCGAGCCTTCATCGCCCGCCGCCGCGCGCTGCGCCCCAGCGAGGAATACCGCACCCCGACCGATGAGGAATGGGCGCAATTCGTCGGCCACTTCGAACAACGCAAGGTCGCCGTCGGCGACTGCGGCCGCTCGTACGACACTCCCTGCATCCATGAACACAGCTGTCTGCGCTGCCCGCTTCTGCGCCCCGACCCCGCCGCCCGACCTCGCCTCGAGCAGATCCGGGACAACCTCCTCGCCCGTATCGCCGAAGCCGAATCCCACCGCTGGTTCGGCGAGGCCGAGGGCCTGAAGGTCAGCCTCGTCGGTGCCCGCGCCAAGCTCGCCGAGATGGATCAGATCGCCGCCCGCCGCAACAGCGCGGTCACCTTGGGAATCCCCAGTTTCGCCGATTCCGCCGGCCGCACCATCACGACCCCGCTCAGCCATCAACCTCATCACTGAACTCGTCGAACAAGATTCCAACCCTCAAATTGCAAGATCATTTTTAGTTCGGAGAAGATGCCCGCGATGCGTTCGTCATCGCCGACCAGGCCGCGACCTCGGCCTGCTGCGGCCTGGCGATGACATCGCTGTAGACCTGCGCATCTTGACTGGTCACCGCCTCGATGTGGTCTTCGACCGCACCCGGCAGATCAACCGCCTGCGGGCACAGTTGCTCGAGGTCTGTCCAACGCTCGAACGTGCCCTGACCCTGACCAACCAAGGGCCTTTGATGCTGCTGACCAGGTACCAGACGCCGAGCGCGATCCGCCGCGCCGGAGTCGCCAGAATCGAAGCATGGCTGCGTAAGCAGCACGTCCGCGGCGCAGCGGCATTGGCACAGAAAGCCTCGGTAGCGGCCGCGCAGCAGAGCATCTCGCTGCCCGGGGAAACGGTGGCCGCGCAGATGATCGCCCGACTTGCGCAGGCGGTGATCACCCTCGACGCGGAAATCGCCGAACTCGACACCGCGATCGAGGAACGATTTCGCCGACATCGCTCCGCCGACATCATCGTGAGCCTGCCCGGTTTCGGTCCACTGCTGGCCGCGGAATTCCTCGCCGCCACCGGCGGCGACATGGCCGCGTTCACCAGCGTCGACCAACTCGCAGGATTCGCCGGCCTGGCACCGCAACCCCGCGATTCCGGACGGATCAACGGGAATCTGCGCCGTCCCCGGCGATACCACCGAGGTCTGCTGCGGACGATGTACCTCTCCGCCCAGATCTCGACCCGCCGAAGCGCACAATCGCACGCCTTCTATCACCGCAAACGCTCCGAAGGTAAAACACACAAGCAAGCCGTCCTCGCCCTCGCCCGCCGCCGCGTCAACGTCCTGTGGGCCATGCTCCGAGACAACACCATTTACCATGATTCACCTCCCGCCACGGGAGTCGTTGCTGCTTGACAACAAGATTGAGATGTCCTTGTACGCGAAAGGATTAACGATCGGTGAGATCTCCGCCCACTTCGCCGAAATCTACGGCGCCTCGGTGCCCCAAGAGACCATCTCGCGGATCACCGACAAGGTCCTCGAGGAGATGCAGGACTGGGCTGCCCGACCACTCGACGAGGTATACGCGGCGATTTTCGTCGATGCAATCGTCGTCAAAGTTCGAGACGGGCAGGTCGCAAACCGGCCGATCTACGCCGCGATCGGCGTCAGCCTCGACGGACACCGCGACGTGCTCGGATTGTGGGCCGGCACCGGCGGTGAGGGCGCCAAATTCTTCGATGAGCGTGCTGACGGACATTCGCAATCGCGGCACCCGGGATGTGTTCTTCCTGGTCTGCGACGGATTGAAAGGCCTGCCGGAAGTCGTCGAGAACGTATGGCCGGCCACGACGGTACAAACGTGCGTCGTGCATTTGATCCGCAACACCTTTCGGCTCTCGGGACGTCAACACTGGGACGCACTCAAACACGATCTCAGACCGATCTACACGGCACCGACCGAGGCTGCCGCTCACGCGGGGCTGGACGATCTCGCCGAGCACTGGGGTGAGAGGTATCCGGCGATCATCCGATTGTGGACCAACGCTTGGCAGGAGTTCATTCCGTTCCTCGATTACGACACAGAGATACGGCGAGTGCTCTGCTCTACCAACGCGATTGAGTCCCTCAATGCCCGTTATCGGAGGGCGGTGAAAGCTCGTGGCCATTTCCCTACCGAGGGGGCTGCGCTGAAGTGTCTGTATTTGGTGACACGTTCGCTCGACCCGACAGGCAAGGGCCAGGCACGATGGATAACGAGGTGGAAGCCCGCTCTGAACGCGTTTGCGATCACGTTCGCCGATCGTTGGCCGGGATCGGAAACTTACTGATGGAAAACCGCCGAAACACCGTTAAAGAGATAGACCCGCCGGGAGAGTGCTGGCGGTGCTTCTCGTGCGATGAACGGCGTAGCGGCCCGCATCGAGCACCGGTGTTTCTAGTGGTGTTGTGCTTGGGTGGCGATGTATCTGCCTCGCTCTTTGATGAGGTGTCTGAGGTAGATCATCGCGATGACAGATGCGGCGCGGCCGAGAATGCCGAAAGGCACACTGAACGTGACCACGTCCGTCATCAGTGTCTTCCCTGTTCGGTGGACTCGAAGCGGTGCTCGTGTGTGAACATCGTGAAGGGGCCGCGGACTTGTTCGTCCACGAACAACGTCGGCCGAAGGTACGAGGTGATCTTGCTGGTCATAGACCAGGTGAAACCTAAGTGACGGCCCGAGAATGTCACTTCGTCGTTCATCTTGAGTATTGCTTCAAGGAAATGTCGTGCCCCATCGAGGACTACCGCGATCAGCTCAGCCGGGAGCGTCAGCAAGGTTCTGTCCATCAACAACGCTTCACAATGACGAGGTTCCCCTTCCTACTCACAGGGGCAGACGAGATCATCGTTCTGCGATACCAGTGGGTCGTCGACCGCTTTTTCGGACAGATGCTCTACTGGCCGACCTTCTTTTCGGACAGATGCTCTACTGGCCGACCTTCGCCGGACTACCCGGTTTTCGACTCGGACGCGATCCGAAACCTGGATCGAAAGCTGAGTCCTTCAGCGCTGGAATGAACTACGTATTCGAGCGAACCGTGGGAGATTCCCTCGCCAACATCGTGCGAAACAGATAGCACCCCCAACCATCACCCAGGGACATGTCATCACCCCAGTTTCAGAGGGGGCAAGCGGATGAACTCAGGGAAGCTCGCAGTTAGAGATAAAGTAGTCGGTCCGCGACTGCTTCAGGCAGGCGCTCGATGGCTCCTGTCTGCTCGCTCAGCGTCCGCAGGTTCCACCATGTTGTCGCTCGGACCTCGTCCGGTGAAACTCCCCAGGCCTTGCTCAGCAAAAGTTCCGCACGCTCGATGTCGGCGGGCTTTCGGGCACGTACCTTCCGTGCTGGAAAGTCCGTTTCGCAGAGCACTCGATCTCGCGGTAAGAGCCTGATTTGTTCCAAGGTCATCGCGGCGTTGACGGAGAAAAAGGAGCCAGCGCCTATCGCACGTTGAGTGTCGGTTGCATCGCCGGTGAACCAGTGCAGGATGGCCCCTCTCATCGATGAGTCGTACAGATGGCTTACCACTTCCGTTGCGGCTCCGGTGCTGTGGATGGAGACGAGTACTGGTTCGTCTCGAACGATGGTCAGGATCTCGTGGAAAATGGCGCGCTGGCGCGTCCAGTCTCCGCCGCGTCGGTCCAGCCCTACTTCGCCGACCAGCGCGAACGAGGGAAGAAGCTTTCGGAATTGATCGGGGTCCCAGCCTTCGCGGGATGCTGCCACACCTGGGTGTACACCAATGCCCCAGATCAGGGTGCTGTTGCTCTGGTTCCTCACCTGGGCTGCTTCGGTGAGGCTCCGCGTCATCGCGAACACCACGGCCTCCCCCAATGCGGCGATCTGCGGACGTGTGACGTCGGGAGCGATGTGTGCGTGTGCATCAAGCGCGGGAAGTGGCATAAGGGTCATGTGAGGTCCACCTGTCCGAGTTCGGCAAGGCCCCGATGTGCGAGGTCTTCGATAGCGTCGAGGTCCGCGTCAGGGGGCCAAGTCCCAGCGTCGATCGCGCCGTCGTCGATCCCGCGTGCTGTGGCGTAACTGATAGCGGCGCGGTCACTGTACCGTCGCTCCAAGAGTTCATCGCGCCCCGCCGGGGTCAGGGTATCGGCGAGATAGATGGTGTGGTCGGTGATTCCGGCCGCGATGAAGGCTCCTTTGCGTGTGACGCAGGCGTAGCAAAGTCCGCAGTTCAAGGTCGAGTTGCCGCCCTTGATGCGAGCGCCATCAAGCTTGCTGCACGACACGGTTAAGCCCGCAATGTGCTCCCAGCCGGTTGGCGGATCGTTGTCGGCGACGAGCCGCATTTCTTCGCCCTTGGTGTAAGCGGCGAACGGGTTTCTCACCGAGATGTCCAGGCCTATGTCTTGCAACAGGGTGTTGATTCGATAGAAGGTCTCGGGGTGGGTTGACCTGGTGGAGAGCGCACCGGCCCGATTAGGGTGCAGCGGGAGGTTCAGGCTGGTGAACCCGTTCTCCGGGACCAAGAGCACGGAGGCGTTTCGCCTTGCAGCTGTTGCGACCCCGAGCGCAACGAACAGCAGCGAACGGCTGCGGCTGGAACTCTCCTTCTTCTGCCCGACCTGAGTGAATTCGATCTGCGTGTAAGACGGGGCAGAGGGATATGAGGATTGCAGCCACTGGCGAATCGTGTTCTGAGCGTGCCGGACAGCGGTCGCAGTGTCGTAATGGCCGACGAACAACGGCGCTTTATCACCGGTACCCAGCAAGTGGAGGGCACCGAGGTAGGAGTCCAGGCCGCCGCTCAGAAGCGCGACGGAGTCTACTGATCCCGAATCTTCACTGCACGCCGGATCGGGTTTCGTCGTCTGGTCCTGCACCAGCTCCAACTCCCAGGTGTCTCCGGTGAGCCAGCACAGCAACTGCGCAAACTGATCCGCGGGTCCGCCCTCCCACACAGAGGGGTCACAGACCTCGACCGTCAGATCGAGACGTCTGGTAAAAGACGCGGGCCTGTCGGAGAGGCGGTCCACCGCATAGGCGGCACCGGCGAGCCGGACGAGGTCAACAGCCTGGTTCGGGAGGTCTCCGAACGTCGGGAGCCACCAGCCAAGGCCGCTTTGAATCGTGTCCGTTTCGCCGGGTGCCATCGGCCATCTCAGCCGGTGGTGCGTCGCTGGGGTGCCAGTGGAGGAGTCCTCGCTGGAGACGTAAAAACTGGTCTGTGGCATGTCGGTTACCTTGCTCGAAGGACGCGGACGGCTCGTTGTGCCAGATCGGCTGCGGCCTGGTGCAGAGTATTCGCCCTCAGCGCGGGGGTGGTGTCGATGTCGAGGCCACGCACTTTCGCCTCGATCCAACCGCGCAGCATGCGCTCTCGGGTGAGGGCTTCGGCGCCGTCCAATGTTCCGTTGGTGATCTGGTTTTGCAGCTCAACGAGCCCGAGCTGGAAGATGTAGGCGCTGACAAACCCTTTTATCGCCTCGCTAGCAGTGGGTGCTTCCGCGTCGGTTGCGACGATCTTCTTGACCTGTTCCGTGGCGGCCTGCCGGATGGCGCGATCGTCGGGGTGCCCGTCGTCTCCGATCATGAGAGTGACCAACCTGCTGATACGAGCGCGTGGGCTGAGGCCATCAAACTCGGCGAGAGAGAGCCCGTAGTCTGCCAAGCCTTGGGCGTCGCGGTTGCGGAGCGCATACGCGGCGCCGATCGTTGCGCCACCCCGGGACGCCCCGCCGATGACTTGGCGAGAAGACCTGCTCCCGGACCTGCCAGTACCTGCCGATCGGCTGGTAGATCCGCCGCC
Organism: Rhodococcus sp. T9N; assembly: GCF_024436645.1. Classification (NCBI taxonomy): domain Bacteria; kingdom Bacillati; phylum Actinomycetota; class Actinomycetes; order Mycobacteriales; family Nocardiaceae; genus Rhodococcus; species Rhodococcus sp. T9N. Next base: position 9,941 of record NZ_JAMSKS010000082.1, read on the forward strand.
GCCGCCAGCTCCCCCCGCGCCGGCACCGCGACGCCCAGGAACTCGCGGTCGCGGGATCGGCGGAACACTGTTGCCTTGCGATGAGGGGTCATCCCGCCACAATGCGTCAGCAAGTGCCTGTCCGACCCGATCAAGGTCGGGCTCGGGCCGGGCAGAATCAGGATCGAGCGGAGCGTCCGGAGAACCATTCGGATCGGTCGCTCCGTCGCCTTCGCTTGCGTCGGTATCGCCCAGACCACTCCAGGCGTCACGGAAGTCGTTCCACTCGGTCGAGTTGCTGCCGCCGTAGGCTCCACTAGTTCCCACGGAGGTCCTCCACTTCGTCGCGCGCAGTTTGTAGGGTCGAGGGGTGCAACGTGGCGTCTGCCGCTGCGCGACGGACCAGCGCGATCAGCGCGGGGCGGCCGCTGCTCGCGAGCTCGACGATCGCGCCCGGCGTCAGTCGAGTGCCCCAGCAGTGCGCTGCGATTGCAGTGGCGGCCGCATCATCGAGGGCATTGTTCTTGCCGACCCAGAGCACTGCGGCACGGACGACTGCTTCGGCGTCCTCAGTGCGTTTGCTCGCGGTGATTAGGACGTCGAGGGCTGCGAGCTGCTCGTCCTGCCCTCGCTCACAAAGGGTGTCGGCTGCAACATTGCGGGCTGCTTCGCTCTCTCCGAGCAGGGCATTGATGAGGTCGAGTACGTCATCCGATACCTGAGCGCCCATGCTGACGTTTATGAGGCTTGCAGCAAGGCTGATATAGGGGTCGAGGTCCTCCTCCCGCAATGCTGGCGAGGATGCTGCCCACTCTCGTGTCGCTTCGTCGATGCCCTCCGGGAGCGCGGCCGCCTCTTCGTCTCCTGCTGGGTTCGCCCACGACTCCCAGCGCATAAGCAGATCCTTACGAGCTTGAGCCGACACGCCGGCCAAGGTGTTGAACGAGGATCGGTAGAGCTCTTCGAGTAGCAGCATCTTGATCATCACTGCTGGCGCCACGGTGACGCCGCGTGCCCGGGCGATGGACTCGCGGACGCCAAAGGCGTTAAGGAACCGCTTTATCTGGCGCGGGTTCGAGCGGCGATCCGCGCTGAGGCCTTCAGCAAGTTGAGTCGCGAGCGAGAGATCCTCCGGATTCGGCGTCGCAGGCAGCGCTCCGAGATCGTGAAGCAGCGGGGCCTGATTCGCGTTTCGTCGAGTACGCACGTGATCAGCAAGTGCACGTAGTTGCCCAGCGTCCATGGAGCGACCGGCGATCAACAGCCCGATATAGGCCTCCGCGTCGGCGGCTGACAGACGAGGAAGCGTGATCGGAAGCTGGACGATTTTTTCCAGATACCGTTTCGCGAACACATCCCCTCGTCTCGCTCCGTCTAGGCTTACCGAGATCGCGTCGCGCACCATGTCCTGGTCTGCCGCGAGGACAAACACCATCTTTTCAGTCGAGAGGAACAGCTTGATGGCTTCGAGGGTGGCGGTCACCGCATCAGGCAGACACCGATCGAGGTCATCGACGAGGACTACGACCCGCTGCACATCAGGAATCAGCGCGAGCAGTTCCTTGTAGGCGCCGTTGAAGCCGGCCATCGAGTCCGGTCCCGCCGGGTCCTTCGGCCGGAAGATGTCAGCGATCTCCTGCGGGTCGACTTGAAAGGTCAGTGCTCCCTTGGCGATCGCAACTGCAGCTCGGCTCCAGCTGATACGCCCCAGCAGCTCCTTCGCTTTGTTCGCGACGCTCTCCTTGACACCTTCGTCCGTGATCTGAGATTGGATCCCGTGGAGTATCTCGGAGATCAGGGCGCCTTTGACGTCGTCCTGGTCGTCGTACGCCCACGGGTTGGTGGACACGACAAAGCACGTCCGGTCGCCTTTGAATGCAGCTTCGATGAGTTTGAGTATCGTTGATTTGCCCCCACCCCACGGGCTCTGCACGGACAGCGTCAGCGGGTGGATGTGATGCTCACGTACTGCCGAGACGATCGGATCTACCACCGCGTCGAAGCCGAGAAAATCCAGACTGCTGGGGTTGTCGTCCCACAGCCGGATCCGGGGGGAAGTCACTGCCATTACCGCCTCGCTCTCTGGCGATGGCTCGGCTGCGCGAGTCGCCTTAAATGATGGTGCATGCCATGCGAACTCTATGATCGCGCACGCCGATGGAAACTATCGAAGACACGACGATCAGGGATCTAAACAGGACTCTGCTTCTGCCGTGTCCTCGCCAACTCCGCAGATCCTCAGTTTCCCGTCGGCGTACTTCCCCGGTTGCCCCCTATTTTTTAGAAGGTCCTTGAATTTAGGGCTGCGACTTCCGCCGCTACACCCACAGGTCTGGAACGCGAGTTCTAGCCACCGAATTGTCGCGTGCACTTTATCCCGCAGTCGAGTGTTCCCCGAGCGTGTAGGCAAGTGCCGTGAGTAGTCCTGCCACTATGAGAGCGACAACGAATGAAACGGATGAGGGGATCCATGAGGCGATACGGTTGAGTCCGTCGTATCCGAATGCCGTTACACCGCTTGAGGTTGCCGCAATCGAGGAACCTCTCCAGATCCATTCGCTCGGGGTTTCACCCGTGACGAGTTCCGCGAATGAACGGTGAACAAGGTACTGCCCGAGGACGACAGCGCCACTCGCTGCCAGGCAGACCAGTAGGGACCCACCTGCTCCGGGTAGGTGGCGTACGAAATATGTCAGGGTGCCGGTGAATCCGAGGAATGCTGCGGCTGAGAAGAGGGCCGCGCTGAGGTAGCAGCCCAGCTCGTTGTCTCGGTACGGTGTGCGATCGATGTCGATCGCGACGAAGATCGCGGCGACGATTCCGACGAACAGCACGCCGGTCAAAACCAGTAGGGCGGTCCATCCCAGCCAGTTCCAGTGCGACCAGTCCGCGTAGTGGTTGACTGCCACTTCTTGCATGAGAGATACCACTCCATTGTCGGTGTCGTACGTTGAGTAATGTTGTGTTGGAGTATATTTCGATGCTTCGAGCACCACTGTTGAGGACTTCCCGCCGTCGATCAGCGGCAGCCTTTCAAGCGATGTGACCGTCTTGGCCTGAGAAGCAACTCCAGCGACTTCGGCTAGCCAGCGCCGTAGGCGTCAGTGTGGAGTTCGGCCGTAGCTGGGTCAGTTGCGCTCCAGTGTCCGCGCCAGCGGGTCGCTGGAGGCGCGAAGACCTGTCCGTTGCTTTGATCGGCGAACACATCTCCTCGGCTTGGTGCAATTTGACGTAGCGCGCGGTCAGAGCGGTCAGGCAACTGTTCAGTTGGACCGGATCAGCGCTGTTGTGTTCATCACGGAAGATTGCTTTGTCTTCGTCAGCTATGAGTGGGTGGGCGTGGACCATCTGCCACGGTGTGGCCGTGGTGACGGTTCCGCGGGCATCGAATTGCCGGCAGTAGAAGTTGTTGATCAATCCTGCACGCGCGCGCCAGATCTCGTTGAGGAGGTCGATGGCCGCGTTGCTGGTGCAGTGTTCGGTGGGTGCAGGAACGTCTTGGGCTTGACCGGTTTTCGGGGTGTGGGGTGTACCCAAGCGTAAGTAGAAGTCGACGTTCTGTTCTACGCACCAGTGCTCTATCCGTGCGGCGAGTTGTTCATCGGATGTTGTCGCTGTCAACGCTTCGATTGCGAAGGGAAGGTCGTGTCCGATCGAGGTCAGTGCCGCGCCCAGTGCATCGGCTTTGCGGTAGTCGAAGGAACGGTACGTCGTCCATCGTGTGGCGGTAGCTGTGCTGGTGAGGGTGACGATCGAGGATCTGTCTCCGTGGTGGTGGATCGTGGCTTCGATGTGTCCTGGTGCTGCTGAGGGCTGAGAGACGAGACGGCGGATCGGGGCGTCAGCGGCTACGAGCGCATGTGCCGGGCATAGGTTCGGGTGGGTACTGCGTGCACGCTCTGCGGCTAGGGTTCTGTCCACAGTCGCCGACGACATGCTCAACAACTGTTCTGTAGTTGCCGTCCCCGAGGTGAGGTGGCCGTGACGGATGAGTGCGTCGACGAGCGTGGGAAGCGCTGGGACGAGCCGCTTTCCGGTCGGCATGTCGAGAAGTTTCCAGCACCAGGTAAGTAATTCCACTGTCTCTGGGCTGTACTTCAGCCGTGATCGAGGTTGCGGGTCGACAGCTCTGGGGGTGGTGGTCCATTTCAGCACGCGGCGAGCGTGGCTTCGGTGCCATCCGGTGCGGGCGCACAGTTCGTCGAGAAGCACACCTTTGGTTCGCTTGTCCGCGCTGGCGTAGGCAAGGGCGATGTCTTCGACGATGCGCTGGTGGTTGTGCCCGCGTGCAGGTTCTAAGCGCTTGTTCGTTACCGACATTCAGGTCCCCTCCTGTGTTGGATCTGTCCTCCTATCTAGTTGTCGGATACCGAACGTCCCGAATCGACAGTTTCCGAAAGAATTTTTCGTTGCTGTTCGAGGAAGCGACGCTCGACATCGTTTTCGACCAAGATCAGGGCTTCGTCGAGAGCGCAGAGAGCTTCTTTGATGTTGCCGAGTCTGCGGTGCATGTCAGCTCGGGCTGCGGGCAGGTAGTGGTAGCCGGAAAGTTGGTGGTCGGTACCGAGAGGATCCAATGCCGCGAGGCCTGCTTTGGGACCGAAGGCTTCACCGATGGCGATGGCACGGTTGAGCGCGACGACTGGTGAGGGCCAGATGGTCACCATCTGGTTGTAGAGGTCCACGATCCGGATCCAGTCGGTTTCGTCCCATCTACCGGCTTGGGCGTGCACTGCGGCAATGGCTGCCATCAGTGCATAGCGGCTCGGGGGGCGCTGTTTCATCGCGTGGCGGGCCAGAGTGAGGCCCTCGTGAATTGCTGTGTGGTCCCAGAGTTGGCGGTCTTGTTCACTCAGTCGCAACAGTTGGCCGTCGCTGTCGGATCGAGCTTCGCGGCGGGCATCGGTCAGCAGGACCAATGCGAGGAGCCCTGTCGGCTCGGATTGGTGCGGTAGCAGCTCGTGCAGTAGTCGTGCCAGGTGCAGCCCGCGTTCAGTGAGATCCCGTCGTTGCAGCTCTGATCCGGAGGGGGCGGTGTGGCCTGTGGTGAAGACGAGGTGGATCACATCGACAACCGCATCGACCCGGCTGGCGAGTTCCTCTGCGGCTGGCTCGCGGTAGGGGATTCCGGCGGTAGCGATCTTCTTTTTGCCGCGGGTGATGCGTGCTGCCATCGTCGATTCCGATACGAGGAAGGCTCGTGCAACGTCCGGTGTGGAGAGCCCGCAGACCAGCCGCAAGGTCAGAGCCACGCGTGTGGAGACGGGTAGTGCTGGGTGACAGCAGGTGAAGATCAACCTGAGTCTGTCGTCGGGGATGTCTTGGTCGTCGAGGTTGTATGCGTCGCCGACGATGAGCAGGGGAAGCTTGGTGTCGAGCAAGTCGCGGCGTCGGATGAAATCGATGGCCCTTCTTCGCGCCACAGTGGTCAACCACGCGACGGGACTTTCGGGTACGCCATGTTCGGCCCAGTTGGTCAGGGCCGAGGCGTATGCCTCCTGCGCGCATTCTTCGGCGAGATCGAGGTCGAGGGTTGTTCGAGCCGCTGCGGCGAGAACGTATGCCCATCCCGTTCGGTGCGCGTCCGCGATTGCAGCGTGAACGCCAACTTGGTGCATCAGCTCGGTCCCCCTGTTGCCGTGATCCATCTGTTGCACGCGCGGTCAGATTCCGCGGATCGGACGTACTTCGATCCCGCCGAAAGGCGCCGGCAATTCGCGGGCGATGACCAGGGCGGCATCGAGGTCGTCCGCTTCGATGACGAAGAATCCGCCTATCACCTCCTTCGCTTCAGCGAACACCCCGTCGATGATGGTGACGCCGTCCCCATCGCCGCGGCGGAGACTGGTGGCGGACGAGGAACTGTGCAGCCTCCGCGACTGGGTCACTACATCGGCGTGATCGGCGAGGAATGCCTGATAGCGCGCTTCGAGGGCTCCGGGATCTTCTCGTTCGCATCGTTCGATCTGTTCTTCGTCTTCGTGAACCAACAGTAGATATTCCGGCATGCCCGCTCCCCTATTTCGCATTCAGTTGAGTTAACTCACTCTATATATGTCGAACGACAGGAAGCCGAAATCGACACTCTGGCCAATCTTTTCGCGAACCTCTTTGGTGATGCGACGACACGGTTTCGGGCAGTACTACAAGGTGTAAGACTATTTCGGATTCCAGTGTGCCGACTCATGTCTCGTTTCAGAGTCGGCGCTTTCATCTCGCTCCAATTTTCGGGAGGCGATTGTGAGTTCCCTCGTCAGCAGGGTCGCAAGCAGGCAGGCCGATGAGGTCGATTCGCGCTTTCACCTGGCACCAGGACTACGCCGTCAGATCAACAAGGTATTCCCCACGCATTGGTCCTTCTTGCTCGGCGAGATCGCCCTCTACAGCTTCGTGGTGTTGCTCATCACAGGCGTGTTCTTGACGTTGTTCTTCGACCCCTCACAGGCCGAGGTCGTCTATCAGGGGGCGTACCAACCGCTCAACGGGGTGGTGATGTCGCGTGCATACGAAACCTCACTCGATATTTCCTTCGAAGTGCGCGGTGGGTTGTTTGTCCGCCAGGTTCACCATTGGGCCGCACTGATGTTCGCGGCGTCGATGATCGTGCATATGGCGCGCATCTTCTTCACCGGTGCGTTTCGCCGACCCCGTGAAGTCAACTGGGTGATCGGATCCTTGCTCCTCATTCTGGCGATGTTCGAGGGCTTCTTCGGATACTCTCTGCCGGATGATTTGCTCTCCGGTACCGGATTGCGCTCGCCGCTCGGTGGAATCACGATGGCCATACCCGTCGTCGGTACATGGCTGCATTGGGCCATCTTCGGTGGTGAGTTCCCGGGGACGTTGCTGATCCCGCGGCTCTACGTCATGCACGTGCTCATCTTTCCGGGTTTGATCCTTGCTCTTGTCGCAGCGCACCTGGCGATTGTCTGGTACCAGAAGCACACACAATTCCCGGGGACTGCACGCACCGAGAACAATGTCGTCGGCGTCCGAATCCTTCCGGTGTTCGCGGCGAAATCGGGCGCCTTCTTTGCCCTCGTCTTCGGGATACTCGCCGTGATGGGTGGCCTGTTGCAGATCAATCCGATCTGGGTTCTGGGCCCATACAACCCTGCGCAAGTTTCTGCAGGCTCCCAGCCCGACTTCTACATGATGTGGACCGACGGTATAGCGCGCCTGATCCCGGCCTGGGAAATCTATCTGTTCAACCGGTACACCATTCCCTCGGCATTCTGGGTTGCACTCGCAATGGGTGCGGTGTTCGTCCTGATGATTGCGTATCCGTGGATCGAAAAGCGTTTGAGCGGTGAGGACAGCCATCACAATCTTCTGCAACGCCCCCGCGACGTTCCGGTGCGTACGGCAATCGGGGCGATGGCGATTGCCTTCTATGTCGTGCTGACGATTTCCTGTGTCAACGACCTCATCGCGCTGAAATTTCACATATCGCTCAACGCGATGACCTGGGCGGGACGAATCGGTGTGATCGTCTTGCCAGCGATAGCGTATTTCGTGACTTACCGGTTCTGCATCGGCCTGCAGCGCAGCGACCGCGCGGTCCTCGAACACGGCATCGAGACAGGCATCATCAAACGCTTGCCGTCAGGGGCCTATCTGGAAACGCATCAGCCGCTCGGACGCGACGGCGAGGCGTTGGATTATCAGGGAGCGGCAGTTCCCAAGCGGATGAACAAGCTCGGCGCCGCGGGAAGACCCTATCCCGGTTCACTTTTGGGTCCGGACCCTGAGGACGAAGTTCAAGCACTGAACCGCGCGGAGGAAGAGTCCGAGCACGAACTTCTTGCCACTCTCAGTCAGCGCCAGATCACCGGATCGGCCGACTAACCGCACGCAAACGACACTGCGGGGCGCTCCTGGAATCAGGGGCGCCCCGCAGTTCGGCATGGTCACGGCTGGCCATACGTCGAGTGCTTCTTGCCGGTTTTACCGTGCGGTGGAGCGGTCGACCACAGTCCTGTATTCGGTGGTGATTTCACGAAGGCGCCGGGCTGGGGCGGCCGCAGGATCGCCGGCGCGGGAGGCTGTCTTCTTCTCGGACTCGTTCATCGCCCGATTTGCCTCAACGATGCTTGTTGTCGGGATGATGCGCATCGCTTCGTAGGATCGCAGTGCCGAGACCGGGTCGGTTGCCCGTGTGAAGCACTCTGCCAGTGCGCCGGCGTCGATGATCGCCTGGGATGCTCCGTTGGCCCCGATCGGGTACATCGGGTGCGCCGCATCGCCGAGTAGCGTCACCCGGCCGGAGCCCCAGTGACTCAACGGATCCCGGTCGACCATCGGGTACACGGAGACCTGCGGAGAGCGGGCTGCCAACTCTGTCAGGTCGAACCAGTCGAAATCCCATTCTGCGAGTGCGTTGACGAGTCCGGTGCGCTCGTCTTCGCTCGGGCTTCGTCTGTCGGAGGGAGTCAAGCAGACCCAGTTGAGCAGGGTCCTCCCCTCTACGCTCGCTTGTTCGCTGCAGGGATACGCCACCAGGCGAGTGCCCGTGCCGTCGTTGGCGATGATCATTGTCACGCCGTCGAGAAAGATGTACGGCAGGTCGGCCAATCCTCGCCACATGGTGGTTCCCGCGACGCTGACCGGCGCCTCGTCAGGATGAAGCCAGCGCCTGACGGTCGAGTGCAGCCCGTCAGCTCCGACAAGGACGTCGGTGTCGAGTATGCGGCTTCGGCCGTCCGAGTTCACGACGGTCAGTTGTATCGCCGTCTCGCCGCTGCCAGAGATGTTGGACAGCCGGGCGTCGGAGTGCACGGCTCCTGGCCCGAGTCGCTCGGTTACCGCGTCGAGGAGCATCATCTGCAGGTGACCCCGGTGCACGGAGTACTGCGGATAGTCGTGGCCCGCTGCGATTCCTCGGGGTTCGGTCCACAGGGTCCGACCGCGATGGTCGACGTATCGATGAGCCTGTGTGGCAACGCCGATCCTCGCGAGCTGATCGGCCAGGCCCAGTCTGGACAGTTCGGCGATCGCGGTGGGCTGGACGTTGATCCCGACGCCCAGGGGAACGATCTCGGGTGCGGATTCGAACAGCGCAGCCTCGTGGCCTCGCTCGTGCAGGGCCAGAGCGGCGGACAATCCGCCGATCCCGGCCCCGGCGATACTGATCGGGGGGCGTGTCGTGGTCAGGTCTTTGCTGGCCATCGCTGTAGTCCTTTCGGGTGCCGACAAAGAGAAGGCCCAGGCGGAACCGGTGGTTCCCGCCTGGGCTCTGTGGTGGATGTTGGTATTGATCAGGCCTGTGTCACCGAGGCGACCGAATAGGGGCCTGGTGCCGGGGTGGCAAGCTCGGCCGCCTTCTTCGCGAAGACCTGCGCGTCGGGATTGGTGGCCACGGCCTTGATGTCGTCAGGGCTGCTCCACTGGGCCAGGTTGACGACACGAGAACCGTCCCGGCTGGCGAAGAGATTCACCGAGATGAAGCCGGGCTGGTGCTTGATGACCTTCTCGGTGCCCTCGTTGAGGACATCGATCAAGTCCTGCTGCTTCGCCGGGTCCTTGAGTTCCAGAATGTTGATGAATGTTGCGACCTTGTCGCCTTCACGAATCACTGTCTCAGTCATGCCATTACGGTAATCCGCCGTTCCTGCGCTGGCTAGGGTTCGGGTGAGCCGTAGACAGCTTTCCGCGCCGAATACCTGTCCTCGCGAGCATCATTGGTGATTCATCAGACACGCTGGCGCGTAATCACTTGATTCGTCACACTTTTCGCGAGCACAGATCTGATGCAACGCTTGCGCGCATCTTCAGTGAGGCGTCATATCGTTGCAGATCTCGGAGCCATACTGTCATCGTTAGGGCGTCAGTTACCACCGAGTCAACGGCGCACCCGTTCGGATCGTGCGCACAGCGAATCGAAATCGTTGCCACTCAGTGATTTTCCGAGTTTCAGGCATGTGCACATTCCGAGAGGTCATGCGATGTACGAAGTTTTCGGCCCCGAGCAAGAGGCGGCACGTTCAAGGAATCGGAGCGTGGTCGCTCGTTATATGCAGACACGGGGCCTCGATCGGTTGAGAAGACACGAACTGTTCACCCAGGACGGCGAGGGCGGCCTGTGGACTACCGAGACCGGCGAACCGATCATGATCAAGGGAAGAGATCGACTCGCTGAACATGCCGTGTGGTCGCTCGAGTGCTTCCCGGACTGGTCATGGTTCAACATCGAGATCTTCGATACACAGGATCCCGATCGCTTCTGGGTCGAGTGCGACGGCGCCGGCATCATCCGATTCACCGGCTATCCCGAAGGCCGCTACGAGAATCATTTCATCCATTTCTTCCGCTTCGTGGACGGAAAGATCAGCCAGCAGCGCGAATTCATGAATCCCTGCCAACAGTTCCGGGCCCTGGGCATTGCGGTGCCGAACGTGATCCGCGAGGGAATTCCGACCTGACAACGACCGCCCCCAGCAATTCGACCTAGCGGAGTGATTCGTGATCCCCTCAGCATTGACGTCGATGGTGAATTCTCACCAGCCGCCGTGGCATGACCATCCCCAACTCGACCTCGTTCGCAACGTGCTCGAGACGACCACCGTCATTGCGAGTCCGGTCGAAATCGACCAACTCGCGCGACGCCTGCGCGCCGTTGAGGCCGGACACGCGAGCATTCTCCAGATGGGCGATTGCGCGGAAGACCCCGCGCACTGCACGCCCGACCACGTCCATCGCAAGCTTGATCAGCTCACCGCCAGCGCCGGTGCCGTGGCCACCCCTACCGGTCTTCCGGTTGTTCAGGTCGGCCGTATCGCCGGACAGTTCGCCAAACCTCGCTCCAAGGCAACGGAGACCATCGGTGATCGCGAAGTGGTCACCTATCGGGGCCACATGGTGAACCTGCCCGACAGTGACGAGGTCAGCCGGACGCCGGATCCGCTCCGGATCCTGATGGGGTACCTGACTTCTCGGCAAGTCGCTGCCACCATTGCCGGCTTCAACCGCGGGCGAGCCTTGGAAGATCGGGTATGGACCAGTCATGAGGCGTTGCTACTCGATTACGAACACCCCATGATGCGGCCGGGAAGCGATGAACGCACGTATCTGACCTCCACACACTGGCCGTGGATCGGCGAACGGACGCGCAACGTCGACGGCCCCCACGTCGCCACACTCGCTCACATCGCAAACCCCTCGGCATGCAAAGTCGGCCCCACCGCCACCGAAGACGATCTCGTAGCGCTGTGTTCTCGGCTCGACCCGTATCGCGAACCCGGCAAACTCGCCTTGATCACACGGATGGGGGCCCAACACATCCGTACTGGACTGCCGGCGCTGATGAATGCGGTCCGTGCGGCTGGGCACCGTGTGCTGTGGATCTGTGATCCGATGCACGGCAACACGCTCAGCACAGACGATGGCACCAAGACCCGAGTCGTCGACGACGTCATCGCCGAGATGGCGGGCTTCGTCAGTGTCGCTGACCAGACCGGAACCCGGGTTCACGGGTTACATCTGGAGACGACCCATCTGACTGATGTCAGCGAATGCGTCTGGTCGAGTACAGATCTCGCCTCCGCGCGGCCCAGTAGTTCGCTGTGCGATCCGAGGCTGAACCCGGAGCAGGCTGCTTGCGTCGTAGAGGCGTGGGGCGAAATGCTCGCACGACATTACCGAGTATCGGAGACGACGTCATGAGTCGTGATCTCACTGTCGAACCGTACCTGCTTCCCAGCCCAGGAGAGATGCCGGAAGCGTTGGTGGACTGGGATATCCATCCACGACAGGCAACTTTGCTCATCCATGACATGCAACGCTACTTTCTGTCGCCGTTCCCCGACGCGATGCGTTCGGAGATCGTGGGCAATGTTCGCGATCTGCATTCTTGGGCGCAGCGGGTAGGGGCGGCGACGGCTTATACCGCGCAGCCGGGCCGGATGAACGTCACAGATCGCGGACTGTTGCGGGATTTCTGGGGCCCGGGGATGCAGACCACGGATGCGGACCGAGCACTTGTCCCCGAGCTCGAACTCGGTGACGATGCATGGCCCTTCGTCAAGTGGCGTTACAGCGCCTTCCACCGATCCGACCTGCTCGCCCGCATGCGCGAGAACGGTCGCACGCAACTTGTCCTGTGCGGGGTGTACGCCCATGTCGGCATTCTTGCCACCGCCCTGGATGCGTACACCCATGACATCGAAGTGTTCCTCGTCGGCGACGCAGTTGCCGACTTCACCGCTGCAGACCACCGCCACACGCTCGAATACACCTCACGCTGCTGTGCACGTGTCGTCGCCACGAAGTGGGTGACCGAGCGATGAGTCCGCCGCTCTCGACCGATCTCCTGACCGAGATACTGGCCGGCAACCGCTCGGTGTACGCCCTCCTCTGCCGCGCCGATCCTGCCACCGGTGCTCGCACCGTCACAGCGTTGTCCGGGCAGCTCCGTCAGCACGAGCTGATCGAGGAAATATCCACGACCGCTGATGTATTCGTCCTTCTTCCCTATCGTCAGATACGCGAACGCGGCTATCCGGCTCACGATGATGGCGCCCCGCTGCTCGCCATCTACATCGACGAACAGCAGGACTACCCCCTGACCAGCGTGCTCGACAAACTCCCGCGCCGCTCCTTCGCCCTCACCGACGGGCACTTCGACAGCTCCGACGCCGACTACGAACGGAAAGTCGCAGCGATCGTGTCCGAGGAGATCGGCAACGGGCGCGGAGCGAACTTCGTGATCAAACGCGAATTCTCCGCCGAGTGCACGCCCTACAACTCGACAGTCCCTCTATCCGCGTTCGGGGAGCTCCTCGACAACGAACGCGGCGCCTACTGGACCTTTCTCGTGCACACAGAAGGTCTGGTACTCGTCGGCGCATCACCTGAACAGCATGTTGTCCTCGACAACGGCACCGCCGTGATGAACCCAATCAGCGGAACCTACCGCTATCCGCCCGGCGGGCCGACTCTGGACGGAGTTCAACAGTTCCTCGACGACCGCAAGGAAACCGACGAGCTGTACATGGTGGTCGATGAAGAACTGAAGATGATGTGTCGTATCTGTGAACCCGGCACCACTCGAGTCCACGGACCAGCGCTCAAGGAGATGGCGTGGGTCGCTCATACCGAGTATTTCATCGAGGGGCAGACGCGCCGCGACCCACGAGAGATATTGCGGGAAACGATGTTTGCGCCCACCGTGACCGGAAGCCCGGTAGAAAGCGCGACCGAGGTCATCGCACGCTACGAGACGACCGGTCGCGGTTATTACAGCGGTGTGGCGGCATTGATCACCCGCTCCGGTGGCGGGGCGCCGACTCTCGATTCGGCGATCCTGATTCGTACAGCGGCGATCGAGCCTGACTGTGGTCGTGTACGAGTTGCTGTGGGGGCCACGTTGGTCCGCCATTCCGATCCTGGGGCCGAAGTCTACGAGACCCATGCCAAGGCGCAATCAGTTCTGGCGGCATTCGGGCACAGCAAGCCCCATGCCAGCTGGAATCGGCACCCGATGATCACCACCGCCTTGGCGCATCGCAATGACCAGATCGCAGGATTCTGGTCGCCGAACTACCCCCACGACGTCCGCTCCCGGGTACTGGACGGGCGTAAGGCGCTCGTCGTGGATGCCGAAGACACGTTCACTGCGATGCTCGACCATCAGTTGCGCTCGCTCGGCTTGACGGTCACTGTGCGGCGATTCGACGACATGTACACCACCAGTGACCACGATCTGGTCATCGTCGGGCCGGGGCCCGGTGATCCCACAGACGTCGATGACGAGAAAATCGTGCACCTGCGAGCACAGATCGACGACCTGCTCTCGACGCAGCGACCGTTCCTCGCGATTTGCTTGAGCCATCAAATCCTGGCCTCGCGTCTCGGTCTCCCCCTCACCCGCAGAGCTGAGCCGAACCAGGGTAAACAGGCGCGCGTCGACGTCTTCGGGCAGAGCGAGAACGTCGGCTTCTACAACACCTTCGAAGCACGCAGTGCTCCCGGCCGGATCGATGTCGCGGGCGTCGGCCCGGTCACTGTTTCCGCGGACACGGCCACCGGAGCAATCCACGCCCTCGAAGGGCCTCACTTCGCGTCCGTTCAGTTCCATCCCGAGTCGATCCTGACAGTGAACGGCCCTCGCATCCTCGCTCACATGTCCGAAAGGCTGCTCTCGACGTGAAACTCGAATACATCATGTGGGACCTTCAGTCAGACGATGACCCGTCAGTGACCCACCTCAATGAGCTGACCGACACCGCAGCTGTCGATGCGTGGCGCTCGGTACCCGGTCTGGCTGCCAAATACTGGATCCACGATCGAGGATCCGGACAATGGGGCGCGATACTGATCTGGGATGACGATCGCCCCGCGGGAGCGCTCCCCGCAGGACCGGCCCTCGAACTCCTCGAACGAGAACGCGCGCACCGCAAGGACTTCTCGGTGCATGCCCTCATCGAGCATCGACCCGAAAGTTCTCGGCGGAGCCTCCGATACTGCGTCGTCGACGCATTCGCCAGTACGCCCCTCAGCGGTAATCCGGTAGCCGTGTTCTTCGGCGCCGACTCGCTCTCGGCGGAGACGATGCAGCGAATCGCCGCAGAGTTGAACCTCTCCGAGGTCACCTTCGTCTTGTCGGCTGACTCGGCAGAATCGACTGCGCGGATTCGCATCTTCACTCCCGTCAACGAACTCCCCTTCGCCGGGCACCCCATCCTCGGTACAGCTGCCGCGGTTGCCGCGCAGACAGGTGCGAAGGAACTCGCGTTCGAAACCGCGGTGGGTCTGATTCCGATGACCGCTGAGGCCGTCGACGACCACTTCCGCGTCACGATGGACCAACCGCTGCCGACGTGGTCGCCGATGCCTGACGCCGAGCAGAGATCACTGTTGGCAGCCTTGGGGCTCGACACAAGCGCACTTCCGATCGAGACCTACGACAACGGCCCACGTCACACGATCGTCACCGTCGACAGCATCGAGGCGCTCTCCGCTCTACGCCCGGACCACCGCGCATTGTCCGAGTTCGAGAACATGGCGATCAACTGCATCGCCGAAGACCTCGACGGAGTCTGGCGAAACCGAATGTTCTCTCCCGCGTACGGAGTGGTCGAAGATGCCGCTACCGGGTCAGCCGCCGGCCCGATCGCCATCCACCTCGCGCGTCACGGACGGATCGAATACGACCACGACCTCCGTATCCACCAGGGTGTCGAACTCGGACGACACTCCGTGATGCATGCCCGGGCGAGCCTCGATGCACGCACCCACGATCTCACCTCCGTGCAGGTCGGCGGCAACGCGATCACAATCGCTCACGCAACCTTGTACCTCGGATCCGATCGAGGCACCGATGATGAGTAGCCAATACGAAACCATCACCGGAACCGCTCGTCCGTTCCTGGAATATTCCGATCCACCACCCACGCCACTGGACCTGTTTCAGGCATGGATCGAGCAAGCCGAAATCGCCGGGGTCCGTGAGCCGCTCGCGCTGTCCCTGGCCACCACGGACAGCGCCGGCCGGTGTTCTCAACGCACGGTCGCCGTCACCGACATTTCCGCTAACGGATTGTCCTTCTCGACGCATACGACAAGCAGGAAAGCACGCGAACTGCAGACGAACTCGTGGGCAAGTGGCCTGTTCTACTGGCGCGAACTCGCCCGTCAACTGATCGTCTCCGGTCCCGTACTCAAACTCAACGCTGCGATCGCCGACAAGGTGTGGGACGAGCGCGCCGAACCCCTCAAACCCATGTCGAGGGCCTCGCATCAGAGCCTGCATCTCGGCGATCCCGAAGTACTGCTCGCACGCAGCGACAGCCTCGGCCTACGCACCAATCTCGCCCGCCCTCACCGTTTCGCCGTCTACCAACTCCAGCCGCATCGCGTGGAGTTCTGGGCAGCAGACCAATCGCGCCTACACCGCCGATTGCTCTACGAACGCAGCCCACGTGGGTGGACCGTCGATCGACTTCAGCCCTGAAACGCTTGTCCAACACAAAGGATTGACATGGAACCCGACACGTCACTGGACGCGATCGTCATCGGTGCCGGATTCGCCGGCATCTACGCCCTGCACAAACTTCGCAACGAACTCGGACTCGCAGTGCGATGCTTCGACAAAGCCGACGGTGTCGGCGGCACGTGGCATTGGAATCGGTATCCCGGCGCGAAGTCGGACAGTGAAGGTTTCGTCTACCGGTATTCCTTCGACAAAGAGATGCTTCAGGAATGGTCGTGGACGAACCGCTATCTAGAACAAGCGGAAGTTCTCGAGTATCTCAATGCCGTGGTCGATCGCCACGACCTACGCCGCGATATCCGGCTCGCGACCACCGTCACCTCGGCACGATGGGACGATTCCCTGGCACAGTGGGAAGTGCGCACCGAGTCCTCCGAGGTTTACCGGTGCAAGTACCTGATCACCGCCCTTGGGGTGCTCTCCGAACCCAACGCGCCGGAAATACCTGGTATCGAACAGTTCTCGGGACAGGTAGTGCACACCAGCCGTTGGCCCGACGGACTCGAGGTCGCCGGCCGCAAAGTCGGCGTCATCGGCACCGGCTCCACCGGCACCCAATTCATCTGCACCGCCGCGGAAACCGCTCAGCACTTGACGGTCTTTCAGCGCACCGCGCAGTACAGCATCCCCTCCGGCAACGGACCGATCGACCAGGAATACCTCGACCGGTGCCGCAGCAATTACGACGCCATCTGGGACCAAGTCCGCAATTCGATCGTCGGATGCGGATTCGAAGAAAGCACGGTCCCAGCGACATCGGTGTCGGAAACAGAACGAACCCGTGTGTTCGAGGAAAGCTGGCAACGCGGAAATGCCTTCCACTTCATGTTCGGGACCTTCAACGACATAATCTTCGATCCCGCAGCGAACCTGGCCGCAGCCGATTTCGTTCGGGACAAGATCGCCACAATCGTGGACGACCCCGCCACAGCCCAAATGCTCATGCCCTCCGGGTATTACGCCACTCGGCCCATCGCGAACAAGGGTTACTACGAAACTTTCAACCGGTCGAACGTCTCTCTGGTCAGCATCAAAGACAACCCGATCACCAGGCTGAACGAGAACGCAGTAGTCACCGCCGACGGGACCGAACACGAGATCGATCTGCTCGTACTCGCCACCGGCTTCGACGCCGTCGACGGCGGATACAAGAAAATGCACCTCACCGGGCGCGACGGAACACCGATCAGTGAGCTGTGGAACGAGACCACCGCGGCCTACCTGGGTATCGCCACGCACCAATTCCCCAACATGTTCATGGTCTACGGCCCCAACAGCGTCTTCACGAACCTGCCGCCGGGAATCGAAACCCAGGTCGAATGGATCACCGAACTGATCCGCCAAGCCGAAACCCGCGGCTCCGCCGTCGTCGAAGTCAGCGAAACCGCTGTACGGGCATGGGCGCAACTCTGCGACGACATCGCCAACGCATCACTGTTCCCGAAAGCTCATTCCTGGATATTCGGCGCCAACATTCCAGGAAAAACCAGCCGCGCACTGTTCTATTTCGCCGGCCTGGGCAACTACCGACGCGTCCTCGCGGACGAGTCCGATGCCGACTACCCGAACTTCACCTTTCACAGCGATGACCACACGTCCCTGGAGCGAGAGCATGCCTCAATTCCGCAGTGACCGCCGCGCCTCTAACGACTACGGACTTCTCGTAGCAGCCGCCACCCTCTACAACGACAGCTCCGTCGGCCTGGTCCAACAGCAACTTTCAGAGCACGGTATCCGAAGCACCATCTCCGGTCCCGAACTCTCCGGCCCCGGAATCGCCCGCAAGGTCCTCGTTTTCCCCGAAGACCACCACCGAGCCTTCCGCGTGCTTTGCAACGAAAACGAAGACCTGTAGACGACAGACTTTGACGACCCCACCAAAAGCTCACGTCATCCACCGCATCGGGTCAGCGGATGACGTGAGCCGGGCTCTACGGTGCGACAATGCTGCAATCTTCCCCTAGCTCCCATATGGGAGCTAGGGGCATAGCGCAGCTGATGGGAGCATGTGCTCAGGCTTTCGCTGTAGTCGGTCGAACGGCCCATCACATCCACCCAACACGATGTCCTGGGTGGCTCATCCAGATAGTTCGGCAGTAACCCCGGTGAGCCCTACACGCCGCCAAGCCCAATCCCGGCTCCGCGATGCGACGCGGCCAACACGCGGGGCAAGAGGGTCAGCGCGAGGAGCTGCTCGAACAAGGGGTAGCGGGTGCCCGCCTCCCAATCGCCATATGCCGGCTCCCGCGCGCCGCATGCAATGTCGACGTCGGGGCCGTACAGCTCGGCAGCGTCGAGGGCGCGGGTGATCCGGTACGGGACCAGCGCGCCGGTGATCCACTGTTCGTAGGCCCGATCATGGGCAGCTCGGCGCTGCGCCGCAACGGCAGCCCACTCGGCTCGCTTCCGCAGACGCGCTGCTGCCCGGTCCCCGGCTGCACGGAATCTGGTAGGTGTCGGCATGGTGTGCTCGTCGGTCACAGCGTCTGTGGTTTCCCGTCGGCGCGAGCTGCGTTCTCACCGACAGCGTGGCCGGCAGGGGTTCGGAACACGTCTTCCCCACGAAGTGTGAGAACGGTGATGAGAGCTTCTCGCGGTGTGCAGTCGGGACGCATATGACGCACCTCGATCGCTGCCAACCTTTCCCCGTCGGTGGCCTTGATCTGCGAAATCAGATCCCGCTCGGCATCGGTGAGCTCGAGGACGCCGGAGGGCTGGCGTTGGGCGAGGTAGCTACCGATTCGACCTGCCCATCCCCGACTAATCACTCGGGCTTGCGCGATGCGACGAGGACGCGCGGTCAACTCGCCGCCGCAGTTCGGGCACTCGTTGTCCATCGCCGCTGAGCAGTCGACGCAGAAGGTGCATTCGTAGCTGCATATTGTTGCGGCGGCGGCGTTGTCGAGGGAGGTCCGGCACCTCTCGCACATTGTTTTCATCGCCAACATCGCCGCTCCTGGAGTCGTCTCGCCTTCCGGCACAGTGCATCTGTCCGCGTCAGAGAACCACACCTACCCGGAATCGGCCTACGGGGTCGACCTGCCTTTGGGCAGGAAAATCAGCGGGTCGTCGCTAGGTTCCAAGGCGTAGACCTCGCACTCGTTTGGCGTGGCCGGCGTCATTCCCTCTTCCAGGTACTTCTTCCTCAGCGCCGGTGGGACATTGTCAGTTGTCAGAACAGTGCCTGTATCTCGCGCCATGTCAGCCACGTCGCGACGCAACCGCTCGGCGATGTCGGACTCTGACCGAATCGGCCACCGTCCCAGTCCGTGAATCTGGCGACGGCCGGCATGCTCGGCTTCGATCCGCACCGCCGCGAATGTGCTGCCCTCCCGTCTGAAAGATCATCAGATTTCGGTTGCGGCGATCGACGAACGCGTGGACGAGAACAAGGGCATAGCCGAATACCAAAACCACGGTTATGACCACCGCGACCGCAATACCTGCCGTCGCAATCACCGACCTTTCCCGCGAGAAAGCCGTCAATCGCCACCCCAGGACCACGATCAATACGAGCAGCGAACCCATCAAGAACGCGATGCTGGCTGCTGTCTTCGCTCGCTTTCTGCAATGCTGAGCCCTCTTCGCAGGCTGCTCCCGACTACGGCGGCGAAACGCCTTCACCGTGCCGTACAGCTGCACCAGATCCCACCGCAGCAGGAGCCAACTCTTGGAGCCGTCCGGTTGCTTGTCCAGGTACTCGGCCACGACGGCATCGAAGGTGGTTGTACCTGCGTCTTCCCTGTTCATCGACTCTCCCCCAGCTGTCAGCGTCTGTGTGAGCTGAAGGTACCGATCGACCTGGACAGGGTGGGTTCTCGCGGCACCTTTCGGCGCGGCGGTTGCGGCAAGATGATGGGAACGGTGTTGAACGAGTGATGCGGAGGATGAGTGAGTAACGACTTCTACAGTGCGGCGGATCTGGTCGCTCTGGGCTATGTGTCCGCGCGTCTGACGTCGGTATTCGGTGAACCGGATTCCGTCCACGGGGAGCTGCGTTGGGACGGCGACACCGTTGACGCCGTCGAGCGCGACGTACTCGCTCCTGCTGCTCGGATCATGTTCGATGCCTTCGCTCCGGAGTGGAACACACGGGTCCAGATGAGCGGATCGAACCTCGCCCTCGGGTGGCCGCAGATGGAGCAGATGCTCGCCCGCGTGACGATGCGGGAATCCTGACCACTCTTCGCGAAAGCCCAGGACGTCAGTCAGTGGACCGGTTCGAGCAAACTCGGATCGTTGTTCCTCGGACTATTGACCGCAGTCGAAACCTCGTACGGCTCGAGATGCGGCTCCGGAACGGAATAGATCATGGCCTGCACCTCGCCTTTGTCGGTGAGGTTCGGATCGAGCCAGTGTTCCCAGAACGATTCGGGCAGGATCAGCGGTGATCTGTCGTGTATGTGCCCCGCGCAATCGCTGGCTGGCCGCGTGAGAATGGTGCAGGTCCATACCCACTTGTCCGGATCGTCCTCTGACAGTTCAGGATCGGGCCACAACTCGTAGAGTCGAGCCATCGCGATCACGTCACCTTCGCCGTGAAGAAAATACGGAATCTTCTTTCCCTCTTCGCTTTTCATCCATTCGTAGTAGCCGTTCGCAGGAACGATGGCCCGCCGTTTGGAAGCGCTACTTCTGAATGACGGCTTCTCCGTGACGGTTTCACTGCGGGCGTTGATCAGCTTGGACGCAATTTTTCGATCCTTTGCCCAGGCAGGGAGCAAACCCTTAACCGGACTACGAGCGCTCGTAGTCCGTTAGCGGCGTATCGGTATCGGCAGGCTCGTGTCCTCGATCCTGATGTCGGGGAGCCGAGGTGAGCAAACTCCGGCTGAACTGCCCACCCAAGACGTGCCCCTCTTGTACAAGGTCGTCGAAAATTGAAGGCCTCTAGGTCGTTGTTATCTCCGCGGGAACGGACACCCGCAACTGGTTGGCAATTGGAGTGTAGAGATCGATGTCTTGCTCATCGGTCCGCAATGAAAGCAACAGTGCGTAGCGCACGGGAAAGTTCACGCGGTCGGCACGACGGTTGTTCTTCCACCAGCCCCCGACCGGATAGACCGCAACGGAGTTGCATTGCGCGAGTTCAGTTCCCGTGCCATTCCACTCGTCCTGATGTAGAGACCCGAAGTTGCGTTGGTTGGGTCCGATGAACCAGCGGTCCGTTGTGGTTCCGGTGCGAGGTGAACCGTCCTCACTGAGCTGTGCATCGCGATTGATACGGGCAATGAACTCCGGCTGGGTCTCGACTGGACCTTGGAGATCGAATCGCAGGCTGTGGGAAGGATATGCGTAGCGCTGGCGCCAACCTCGGCGAGATGCGGATGGTTCGATGAAGTACGACAGGCTGATTCGCAACCGTACGCTTTCTGCGCCAAGCTGTTCGAGCACGTCGGACGGCCACGGCAAACTGTGTAGCCGAAACCGCCGCATCCGAAAATCGTCGCCTTCGAAGGGGAGGAACTGGTCCTGGGTGACCAGAGTGACTGCCTGACGTGAAGAGTTCAGCACTGCGCCCTCCGTGGGCACTCCCCACCCGTAGCGGCGCAGGAGTTGAAGACGATCGGTCTTGCGCTGGTCTTGGCGAACCTCTGCTTCCATCGATGGGGTCCATTCGGCGGCGTGGGTGAGTAGTCCGCGGATCGTCTCCGGCCAGTAGTCCGGGTACCGGGCGACTGCCAAGGCCGCGAGGCGGGCAGCTTGAGCGGTAGCGGCGCTGGTGGCGTTTGCCGAGGCTAGAGCAAGATCGTTCGCTGTGCCTGTAGTGCGCAGTGACAACATCGGGTGCTTGTCTTCGAAGGTCCCTGCTCCGTCGGTGAGGACGTTTCCGCCCTCCATGCAGATGTCAGGCTTGATCGGCCAGTTCCGCTGGTTGAACATCACCGACGTCCGACTGTGTGGGGAGAGCCCTCCGCGCTCCGCCATCGGATTCCAACCCCGGTACTGCGGGTCCTCAGGTATGCCGTCCAGATCAGTATGTGCGCCGACGGTGAGGGCGTTCCATGCCTGAGCGGGATCTTCTACTGCTGACGTGTCGGACTCGGTGCGGTGGTCGAGTTGGTAGCTGTCGACATTTCCGGCTGCTACCAGGAAGAGCCGGGAGGAGTCAGGGTCGGGTGCGGACAGTAGCTGCAGTTGGTCCCCGTCGCGGGCGGTGTCGGTTCCGACGGCAAGCGCGTCCACCGCCGCCGACCACAGCGTGGGCTCTCCCGGTTTGTCCGGGCTCGTGCTGAGGGTCAAGCAGAACACACGCTGCCTTGGTGCGGTGATCTCCGGCATCGCGACGGCCTCGACAGTGGCTGTGCCGTAGTCGCGTGGGTTCGTCGCGGCCTCGGACTTCGAGGGCATCATCCGGACCGATTCCAGGCGGAGGCTGAGATGCACTGGCCCAGTGGAGGTGAGGTGCTCTTCGAGGCTGCCGTAGAGCGCGAGACCAGCCATCGTGGTCCCGTGCCCCTCCACATCGCTTCCGGAGATGCCGATGATGGTGTGCAAGTCTGCCACGGCGAGGGAATCTTTTAAGAGCACATGGGCTCGGTTGACGCCGGTGTCGAGGTGGCACACAGCGGGGGCGTGATCGGCTGCGGGTACGAGCCGTTCCGCAAGATCGCGAACGTACTCGTCTTGTTCGGTCGCAGGGAGATCTTCGATAGTGTCGATGAATTCCGGTTTCCGGATCTCGGCCAGGGGGACGCTCGTGACGGGCAGGATCTGGAGTTGCGACCAGGTCGCCTCGACCCACACGACAACTCGGTCACGCAGGGCAACCGACCGGGGCAATGTTCGCAGTTGGTAGGTGGCGAGGAATCCGTTGAAGGTGTCGAGATGCGGCTGGGTGGAATCGAGCCAGAGTTCCCACCAGTGTCGGCCGGAGCGAGGCGGTTCGCCAGCGGAGGTCCACAAGTCGTCCAGGAACGCTTGCCGGATCCGTGCGATGTTCGCCACCAGCGCTTGGTTTACCGGATTTCCGTCCGGCGTCGTCCAATGCTCCTCCACCGCTCTGGTCGAGACCTTCGTAAGATAGTCCTCGAAGATCTTGACGAACTGCGGCCGGTGCGCGTCAGACACCCAGACTGTGGCTCGCTCCGGTTCCGTAGCCGTTGCTTGGTGCACCGACAGGAGGAGCCACTTCGGGCGCTTGGGGGTTTTCCGGTGCCGCGTGAGTTGGCTCAACTGATCCAGCTTCAACGGATACGCCGCGTGCGCACCTTCGAGAACGATCACACTGCCGAGCGCCCGCAGCTCTTCCTCACTGACGCTTAATGTATGGCGTTCGGTGTCGATGTCGGCGAACGCCTTGTCGAGCTCACCTCGGAGTGCCAGGCCATGCGCCCGCCGCTCTACGGGACGGATCTTGACGTCCCCTTGGCCGCCCCGGTGAAAACTTTCGTCAGCGGCCTGTTCGACGACATAGAGATGGTCGAGGTGCCGTGGTTGTTCAGCCAACGCTCGCGGACCGTCGCGCTTTGAGGGTCGCGACGATGTCCTCGCGAGTCACATGCGCGTCACCGCGCATGAGCACCTTTTTCGCGGCGGCCTCGGCTGCTTTGACCAGGTCGGCATGGCTGAGACCTGAGGTGTACTGAGTGAGTTTCGCCAAGCTCAGTCCTGTTGCCAGCGAACCGAGGCGTGCACGGATCACCACGCCGGCCTGACGGGCATCGGGAAGGTCATAGGTGAGGACCGTGTCGAACCGTCGGAACAACGCGCGGTCGAGGATGTCGCGGTGATTAGTTGCGGCGATGACAATCGACTCCGGGCTGGCCTGCTCGAGGAATACGAGGAAAGAATTGAGAATGCGCCGCGCCTCCCCGACATCGTTCCCCGAACGATCGGCACCAAGCGCGTCGAATTCATCGAAGAGGTAGACACCTCGCCGCTCAGCGACTGCGTCGAAGACAAGTCGTAGTTTGCTGCCGGTCTCGCCCATGTACTTGCTCAGAAGGCCGTCCAGCCGGACGGTGAACATCGGCAAGGCCAGCTCGTGAGCCAGTACTGATGCCGTCATCGTCTTACCCGTGCCGGGTGGTCCTTCCAGCAAAAGGCGGTGTATCGGCGCAAACCCGTGTTCCACGAGGTTCTTGCGCTGACGCTGCTCAGCGATCACTTGCTCGATCTGAGAGGTGAGCTCGCCGGGCACGATCAACTCCCGCAGCTCGATCTGAGGATGGGAAGCCTCGACCAATTCGGCCAGGTCGCCGCGCGGCTGCACGAGCTGCGTGACGTTGCTACGGGGAGTGATCTGCCGTGAGGTATCGACGGCCTGCTTAATATCCGCAGCGAGAACGTGGTGCCCACGCTTCGCCTCACGGGCCGCGACCTGCAGAGCAACGGAGTAAAACACCGAGTCGTCGCCGGAGGCATGACTACGGACCATCGCCGTGATGTGTTCACCAAGGCCTGCCATTATTCGCCTCCCGCCTTCGCTGGTATTCGTGCCTTCTCTGGTATTCATTACTGCCGCTCACCGATCCCAGCGAGAGCCACAGGTACGCAATTCTCTCATCGTAGTGACTGACCATTCGCAACCATGGCTCCCCCGCCGTTGCCCACGCAGATCACCGAACGGACTCACCAGTCCCATCGGACGAATCGTGACGCACTGCAGCGTCGGTGACCGAGACGAAAGGATGGTCGGGCACCGGAGGGCGATCCATGCGCTTATAGAACCGCTTCCGTCTCCACCGTTCGTCGCACGCAGAACCAAGACTCGTCAGGGGCCGAAAATCGCAGCCAGGTCCTGGCTTTCGCCGCGGAGCTCGCCAGCAGCGATCGCCTGGTCGGTCGTCAGCATGCTCGATGCAAGGCCAAGTACCACCATCGGTTCTGCTCGAAGGACAGTCTCGGGTTGTACGTCGACTTCGAGCGCGACGCGGGCACCCGTTTCGTCAACGCGAACGGCGAGGTTCATGCCGTCGACCTCGAAGCCGATGGTCGCAGGTACCTCAATTCGCTTGCCCTCCATCAGTGATTCGAGCGCAACCACCAACCAATGAGGTTGGAAACTGTCGCCACGCGGACCTGCAATCATGAGCGGCGTACTCCAGTTCACCAACGCCGTGACAGCACCGCGAAGCTCCCTTCCCCAGGCGGTGAGCGTGTAGGCGATGGCGTTGCTGTCGGTGTCGAGTTGGCGCTGAACTACGCCGGACTGTTCGAGTTCCCTCAGACGCTCGGCCAGCAGGTTGGTGGAGATCCCCGGTAGCCCGGCCTGAAGTTTCCCGTATCGGGCAGGGCCGCCGAGCAGCTCACGCACGATGAGCAGGCTCCACCTGTTGCCTACGACGTCGAGTGCCCGCGCCAACCCGCAGTATTGGCCGTAAGACCGCTTGATTGCCGACTTGTCCTCTTCCGTACTCACCGGTCAGACCTCCGTCCCAATTTCGTCGAAGTCGAGTGCCAACAGCGTCGGCCTGGGGAGAACTCGGCCGCCCGGCCCCCTGGGAAGCACACGGCGCCGGACGGGGAAGACGAGCCCCTCGAACTCTCGGTGGTCATCGCAGTAGATCGAGGCCGCCGCCCAACGGCCAACTGGTTCAGCGACGAAGTCGTGGCGTCGGATCAAGCCAGCAGGGTCGACGTAGAAGGTCTGTCGTCGACAGTGGGTATCGATCTGTTCGGGGAATGTTGCATGGAGCCGCCGCCATGTCTGTCCCGATTCCCGCCATGGTTCACCTTCGGTAACGACGATGTCGGCGCGTCCGAGCAGCAGTGGTGCCGTCAGGTAGTTCCACAAGGCGTATCCGGCGAAGTAAGTGGTGTCGAGTGGATCCCACCGGACGTTGCGGCGGATACCGGTGCGTCCGAAAAATGCTGAACGAGGATCGATTCGGGTGGCAAGTGGTTCTCCGTCGCGGGTTTCGATCCTCACGTCGCCTCCGTCGAACACAGCACGATTGCCGGTTTGTGGGAAATCATGGAGGACGGTGCGCCGCGCGGCGACGTGCACCTCGGCAGTGAAACTGGCCAGCTTGTTGCCGGCGAAGCGAGTGGGCAGCAGACCACCTATTCGTCCCCGAGCTGTAATCGTCGAAACCGACTTCCAACGCTCAGCGCCGCCATGTGCAGCCAGGACGTCGTTGATCAATTCACTCATTCAGCCTCTCCCATCATCTACTTCATGTTTGATTGTGAACTACAGAAGAACAAGTCGATGCGAAAACAGCGAAACAGGAGGATCAGCACATGACGACCACACAGCCTTCGGGCCAACGCCCGGCATGGCTGGACAACGAGTTGTTCCCGTTCGAAAGCCACTTCGTGGAGTTGGACGGAAACGTCGTGCACTACGTCGACGAGGGCTCGGGTCCTACATTGCTGATGCTGACCGGAAATCCGGTCTGGTCCTTCGCCTACCGCGAAGCAATCACCAACCTCCGGGACAGGTTCCGGTGCATCGCCGTGGACTTTCCGGGATTCGGCCTCTCGACCGGTGCACCCGGCTATCAGTACCTAGCCCGCGATCACGCGGACCTGCTCGTGTCCTTCCTCGACCGCTTGAACCTGACGCAACTGACACTGGTCGGCCACAACTGGGGAGGCCCGTTCGGCCTATATGCCGCCCAGCAACGAACGGACAAGTTCGAACGCCTCATCCTCACCAACACCTGGGCATGGCCGTTGAACGGTGACCCGTCCAGCGAACTGTTCTCCCGCGGCGTAGGAAACCCGATCGGACGCGCACTGATCCAACGGTTCAATCTGATGGTCGAGTACTACATTCCCTCAGCACACAAGCGGCGGAAGCTCTCCGACGCCGAAATGGCGCACTACCGCCAGGCAATGCCCACGCCAGCACGCCGCCGCGCCTGCGCAGCCCTTCCCGGAGAACTCGTCGGGGCTCGTAAGTTCTTCACCGATCTGGAGGGCCAACTCAGCGCACTCGAGAAACTGCCCACGCTGCTCGTGTGGGCAGATGCGGACCCAATCTTCACCGACAAATACCGTCAGCGCTTCGAAGAGGCCTTCCCCGACCACACCACGACAATGCTCCCCGGAGTCGGCCACTTCCTACAATCCGACGCACCAGCCGAGTTCAGCAACGCAATCAAGACGTGGTGGGACGAACTGGCCAGTCGCGACAGCACGGCCTCATAGAAGTCGCGGGCGCAATTCACTCGAACGAGAAACTGCTTGCTCCACAATCGCATCCAGGATCGACATCGGGGAATGTGTAGCGACGACTGGCGACGGCCGCACCCTTGCGGACACACGTCACCAACGTGCCACGTCACTGGGGCGGATATCGGCCAGTGACGTCGCGCCGATCGCTCGCTAACCAACGTCACAACTATGCCGTCGGGGGGGTAGATAACTGGCCGGGCCAAGACTGCACAGGTCCATACCCACTTGTTCGGATCGCCCTCGGGCAGTTCAGGGTCGGGCCACAACTCGTAGAGTCCAGCCATTACTTCCAGGTCACCTTCCCCATGAAGAAAGTACGGAATCTTCTTTCCCTCTTCGCTTTTCATCCATTCGCAGTAGCCGTTCGCGGGGATGATGGCGCGCCGCTTGGCGGCGCTACTTCTGAACGACGTTATCTCCGTTATCTACTCTTGGTTACCTTGTCGAGGCATGTTGGTCGGCAGTTGTTCGTGCGACGTTCCTTTTCGTTATCAGGGTCATGGTTGGCACGTTGGTTAGCTTTGTCATGTGGACGTTTTCGTGGCGGAGCGGGCAGTGTCGCCGTCGGATGGTTCACTCCGCTATGTCGTGATCGATCGCACGTACCGCGTGCACACCGAAGCGTCGGCGTATTTAGCTGCGCTGCGCGCATTGGACCGGTCACCGAACACCGAGCGGGTATACGCGAGCCGTATAGCGTTGTTTCTGAGCTACTGCGGGCGATTCGGATTCGATTGGCAGAAAATACAGTTCAGCGACTTGGCGCGCTTTTTGCGGTGGCTGGTCGCTGAGCCGTTGCCGCCGCGCCGACCGAGTTCGCCAACGCGGTTTCGCAGCGCGGGCACAGCGAACGCGGTGATGACGTCGGTGTGCGAGTTCTTACGGTTCGCCGCGGCGCACGGTTGGGTCTCGTCAGAACTGATACCACGGTTGTCACATCGAAAGGACCTGCGATACCTGCCGGGCCACGACAGCGGGGAGATGGGCCAATTCGCCTCCGTCCGGGCGAAGTCGTTGAAGTTGACGGCGCCGGTACCCGAGATCGAGTTCCTGACCGCACGGCAGGTAGACGAGCTGATTGCAGCGGCGGCGCGAACCCGAGACCGGTTTCTGATAACTCTGATGGCTCTCACCGGGATCCGAGTCGGCGAAGCGCTGGGTCTACGCCGTGAGGATCTGCATCTGCTACCTCGTGGCGCTTTGGTCGGATGCTCGACCGACGGCCCGCACATCCATGTGCGCCGACGATGCAATGCCAACGGTGCACTCGCCAAATCCCGGTATCCACGGTCGATTCCGGTAGTGAACGATCTGGTCGGCCTTTACGCCCAGTACCAGCACGAACGGTTCGCAGTCGCGGGCGCGATGGAGTCTGACCTGGTCTTTGTGAACCTCTATCACGAGCCGATCGGCGACGGAATGCGCTACGGCAACGTGCGATCGTTGTTCGCGCGGCTTTCCGCGGCTGCGGGTTTCACAGCGCGCCCGCACATGCTGCGACACACAGCCGCCACCCGATGGATCGAGAATGGTGTGCCCCGCGATGTCGTGCAGGACCTCCTCGGACACGTGTCGTCGGTCTCGATGGATCCGTACCTGCACCCGCCAGAAACGGCCAAACGTGCTGCGGTGGAACGAGTGGCAGCAAGACTGGAGGGATATGACTAGTTCGCAACACTCAGCGTCGATGTTCTCACCGAGTGTCGAGCCCGACTGGATCCGGTGGTTGCGCCGACACACCGACACGAGCTGGCGGCCAGGTGAATGGGACCACGAGCTGTGGTTGTGCACCGCGGACCCTGGCAACCCGCAGAGCACCGTCGACCTCTGCGTGACCCCGGCGTGCACACAAATACTCGGCGACCGCGGTATGATCGCGCGCTGAGCAAGTCAGGTATATCTCGAGACGAGTTCATCGACACCCATGTACCCGACCGGCCGCGCACGAAGTACGGGCAGCGGACAGAACAATGCCGAGTGGAGCGCAACGGTGTACGTTGCGCTCGGCGTTTCGATGTCCGCGGCTTGTGTCGACGTCACCACTCCGAGTGGCGCACACACTCACGACAGAATCCGGCAATCGAACTCGGAAGCTGGGTCACTTGTGTCGCCGAACCATTGGGTCCAGAACAGGAACGTATGTGCCTGGTGTTGGGCTGTCTACTGACACCACGCGGGGCAATTCCGTTGTGCCCGTTGCATTACACCCGCCGCAAGACCAACACGCCTGATACTCCGGTCACCACAAACCGGGGACGTGCCATCACCCCAGTTCAACGCCACAAAACGAGCACTCAGGCACGCCCAGGTCCGATACGCGGTCACCGTGAAGGTAAGGCCCGCCGCTCCCGATACGCCAGCACCGCCATCACCCCCACAATCACAACGGTCTCCACCCACAGAAGCCGCAACGGCACAAACCGATCAGAGAACACCACGAAGGCGCAGGTAAC
This sequence comes from Rhodococcus sp. T9N, assembly GCF_024436645.1. Lineage (NCBI taxonomy): Bacteria > Bacillati > Actinomycetota > Actinomycetes > Mycobacteriales > Nocardiaceae > Rhodococcus > Rhodococcus sp. T9N. Next base: position 39,488 of record NZ_JAMSKS010000082.1, read on the forward strand.
CAGCGTGAGAACACACCCCCCCAAAAACGACACGAAGCACCCACCGCAGCCCCACGCTCGTCATGAGACGTCACATAGGTACACGAGAGGAACCTCGGCGGCACAGCCTGACAAAGACACTCACCATCGCGGCCAGCACGACCGTGTGTCGACGACGGCTTAAGAATGGTTCTGGCCCACTTTCCGTGATCGATTTTGAAAGTATCAGTCACTGAGGAGTATTCGTTTGCGGAGCAAGTCGAA
>NZ_JAMSKS010000084.1:0-7030 GCF_024436645.1 Rhodococcus sp. T9N
CACCTTCGAAGGACGCATCACCCTGAACGGTAACTAACCGACATCAAGGTCGGATCCACCGTTAATCGGACACTCCCGATCGCCGCGCAATGGGATACCGAACGCAATGAGCGCCGCGCCTCAGAGTTCAATGTAAACAGTCAGTTTCGAGCGTGGTGGCTGTGCGCGCGCAACCACTCTTTCCAACGCAAGATCGCGACCCGAACCAGCAGGGGTGGAACCGGGTGCCCATTCTGTGCGGGATCACGGGCGGTACCCGGTGAAACAGATTTAGCGACGAAAAATCCGGACATTGCGGCTCAGTGGCATCCCAACAAGAACTCGAACGAACCGTCTGAAGTCTCGGCCTTCTCATCGAAGAAGGCGTGGTGGATGTGCACGAAGGGCCACGAGTGGGAAGCTGCCATCTCAAACCGCACGTCCGGAGGGACACGGTGCCCGTTCTGCAGCGGACGCCGACTCATCCCCGGTGTCAATGACCTCGCGACAGTTACCCCTGAGCTCGTTGCGCAATGGGATTCCAGTCGCAATTCACTCGGGCCCGAAGAGGTCACGCGCAGCAGCCACAAGAAAGTGTGGTGGCTGTGCGAGCGATCGCATTCCTGGGAAGCAGCTATCTCCAGCAGATCAGGAGGGACTGGGTGCCCTGTATGCACCAACAAAGTCATTCAGGTAGGGATCAACGACCTAGCCTCTCAAGACCCCCTCCTCGCAGCCCAGTGGCACCCAACCCTCAACGACACCGCCCCCACCAAAGTAGGAACAGGTAGCAACAAGGTCGCCTGGTGGCGGTGCAAACTCGGACACGAGTGGAAGGCAACGGTCGAGCGACGCAGCAGGGGATCTAAGTGCCCCGTTTGTGGCGGATGGCAAGTGCTCGCCGGCTTCAACGACCTAGCCGCACGAAGCCCGCTGATCGCGTCCCAATGGCACCCTACGAAAAACACCACAACCCCCTCGCAAGTCGGCAACGGGACCCCGCAGCAAGCCTGGTGGCAGTGCGAAATCGGACACGAATGGCGCGCGGCCGTCAACAGTCGGACAAAGAAGGGCACAGGTTGCCCCTTCTGCGCAGGAAAAGCCGTACTCCCTGGCTACAACGACCTCCAAACAACACGGCCCGACCTCGCACGAGAATGGCATTCCACCCGAAACTCTCTCACCCCAACCGACTTCACATCCGGCAGCAACAAAAAGGTTTGGTGGGCCTGCAGTTCCGGCCATGAATGGCAATCAACAATCATCAATCGCAGCAGCGGCGGCTACGGATGCCCCATCTGCACTAACCGAACAGTGCTCACTGGATACAACGACCTCGCAACAGTGATGCCACAGCTTTCCAGCCAGTGGCATCCAACCCGAAACACCGTAAAACCGACAGAAGTAACGATCGGAAGCAAAAAGAAGATCTGGTGGCAATGCAACGAAGGCCACGAATGGCAAGCCCCCGTGGAGTCACGATCGAGCGGTCAAGACTGCCCGTACTGCTCGAATCGTCGAGTACTTCAGGGATTCAACGACCTCGCAACCACCCACCCACACCTGATTCCCGAATGGCACCCCGACAACACCCGATCACCAGAGTCCGTAACATTCGGAAGCGACCACGAAGCCTTATGGATATGCACCGCCCACCAACATCAGTGGAAAGCAGTTGTTCAGTGGCGTAGCTCGGGGAGCTCATGCCCGATCTGCTCCGGCTACAAAGTTCTTGCCGGTTTCAACGACCTCACAACAACACGACCGGTTCTCGCAGCGGAATGGCACCCCACCCGAAACACCGCTCCCCCAACGGAATATTCAGCAGGAAGCGGAACGAAAGCGTGGTGGACATGCGACAAGAACCACGCATGGAAAGCGACAATCTCCAACCGCGCTTACGGAGGAGCTGGATGCCCCCGATGCAACGCAGGAACCTCCCGACGCGAACGCGAGGTCTGCACACAGATCGCCGCACTACTTAAGGTCTACGACTACGACGGACCACGTCGCGTGGAAGACTGCCCGATACCCATCGACTTTGTCGCAACCGAACTGGGCATCGTCATCGAGTACGACGGCTGGTACTGGCACAAAGTAAAGTTCGTCAGCGACACGAGAAAATGCCGCCTGCTCGAAGATCTGGGCTGGACCGTTGTGCGAATCCGCGAACGCGGTTCCCGACAGGAAAGGCTTCCGCTGCTTGATGTCCCATTCATCGAGTGTGGACCCAACGAGCCTGCTCACGTCGTCGCCGAACGGATCTGCGTCCTGCTCCGATCCCTCATTCCGACTGCTTTCAAGGAAATCGACGACGCGCACAGCGCGTTGTCCGACAAGTAATTCCCCTGCGGCGGTGCTTCTTCCGCACAAAAGGAAGCTCCCTGAACGAACCCATCGGGTTTGTTCAGGGAGCTTTGAAGCCTTGCTCGCGGAGACTCAGTTCGAACCTGTCACTTTGTGACCAACACCTGCATTTCTCCGACCCGAACCTCAGTGGTAGCGGTCGGAGTGATCGGAATAGTTCCGCCGAAGCTCGCCGTAGGGGTAATCGCCGACCACGACACTACCCAAATCGAGCTGACCGACGGGCGGAAAACCCCACCGGGCTGTCCCTGAGACGACTTGCCTAAGAAGTGATTACAGGTCGGACTCGGCAGATCCATCGCCACATCGGTATACGGAATTGAATTGACCGGGCACACCGGCGGGATAGTCGGTAACCCATCTCCGTAATTGACTGCAAGTCCTGTGTTCACCGCATTCAGGTTGACGGTGACAACTCCTGTAGTAACCGTACGGTTAATTGGCCCGGTTGTCCGCTCGGAAGGGTTGTTCACCCACAACCAGCTATTGAAACCGACCAAACCGACTTTTTCTCCGGTGTTTGTTGGCTCGGGCGTGATTCCGATGTCGATCGGCTCAACCTGCAATGCTGAGACCGCAGATGAAACAATGTTCATCACCTCCGCTAGGGATACCGGGGTGGGCGGGACATCAATTCCTGGTGCAGCAGGCGCTGGGGCACAGTTGTTTCGGAGGTTGCTGCAACTGTTGCGTTGCAGAACCGGAGGGCCGCTATTTGCGGGAGCGGCACCGCCGCCACTCGCTCCTGCACCACCGCCGCCCGCTCCGCTACCGCCGCCGGCAGCTCCTGCTCCACCCGCTCCGCCACCACCTGTTTGCATCCCCGGGGCCGCGCCTGAAGCACCTCCTCCGGAGGGGACGGAAATGTAGCCGCCACCTGCGGTGACCGTATTGCCTCCGACTGCACCACCGCCCCACGAATCACCTGGAGCCGCGTAGGCCGATGACTGAGTTACGAGCATCATGCTCATGCAAACAACGCTACTGAACATCGCCGCTGAGGAGCGACGGAAAGCTCTTGACATGCTCAACTGAACACCTCCTAATTCGGCTGAAAGTTCTGGATTCGTGGAGTGTTTGGTGAAGTTATGGCGAGTCACAGGATGTACCTGGCTTCGTTGGTTGGCTTGCAATTCGCCAGCCACTCGCGTCTGGCCATGCTGAGTTTCTGACAGTAAACTTCGCGAGCTCCGGAGCGCGATTCGGACTTAGCGCGCTCGTTCCGTCAGGCAAAGTCGAACTCAGTGCGGAGATATCTACGCATGTCCGCATCTCCACGAAAGCCTCGCCAGCAATGGGGTTCCCATCTGCGTCCTTTGGTGCTTCCTGCTTCGTCACCGAAGTATCTAGGACTGTGATCGCACCCGAACCGACGACTCCCTTCGATCGCTGTGTCGTGATGTCCCCCTTGATCCCCGACAACACCGGGTCGACCGCGACACCATCCAATTTATTGATATCAACCGCTGGATCATTTTGGATGCTTGCGAGAACTGCGTAAAACTCGTTGATCTTCGCGGTTGCGGCTTCTGTTGCCTGTTGTTCTGGTGACTTGAGCGATCCCTCCGGACCCGTCAGGACCGGCTTTTGTGTTGACGTAGGAGCGGGATCGTAAGTGTCGCCGTCCGTTCCGCATGCGGCAACAATGGCCGAGGCTGTGACGAGTCCAAACGACAAAGCTGCCGTCTTGCGGAAGATGTTGTGTGTCATGGTTCCCCCTTCGGGGCTGCCGGTTCGGGAGCCCTATCGGTGTTGTTCGGAGCGTATCGGCTGGACGTCACACTTTCGCATGTCCAGTTGTTGGGCTCTCTGGGTCTGTTGGTTCGCATCAGGATGCTCTCTGGGTGATTCGGTAGGGGCGCTCACCGGTTGTGTCGTGGAAGTCGTCGAGTATTTGGAGTAGTTCAGCTGTCTGCTCGTTGGGGTCGACGTCGAGTTCTGCGAGTCTGGTGAGCAGTGTGTCGATGAGGCCTTGTGTGGCTGTGATGTCGTCGCTGCCGTGGGTTGCGATGATCGCGAGTCGCCAGAGCCCTTCGTGGTATTCGTCGACCTCGAGACCTTTTTGAGCGAGTTCAAGGGCGGTGCGCGTGTCGCCTTCTTGTAGGTGCCGTGCTGAGAGTTCTTCGATGGCGTCGGTGAGTTCGGAGATCATGTTCTGGCGTAGTTCTTCTGCCCAGCCGTATCGTGCGGGCGCTTTTTTCGTGGTGAATGGTGCGCCTTCCACGAGGGCGACGGCTGTGGTCAGTTCGTTGTGGTCGGCGGTGGCGGGGTGTCCTCCGATGAGGTTGTTCCAGATGTCCCAGTCAGTGTGGACGGTGTCGTCGAGGCGGTATGGGGTGTTGCCGGTGTTGTCGAAGACCTTGGGGAATGCGAGGTCTCCGGTGGCGGTTTCGCCGAGGAAGTTGCGGAGTCTGGTGAAGGCGGTGTTTCGGCGGGCGGTGCGTTTTGTGGTTTGTTCGGAGAAGCTGAGGTCTGCGTATGTCTGCTTGGGCCAGATCTTTTCGTCGACTTGGGGTCCGCGGATTCCGGGGTGTGGGTGGGTGGCGATGAGGGCTGCGAGTTCGGTGAGGTGAGGTCGTCGGCCGACGTCGGATCCTTCGTTGAGTGCTGTCACGCGTGGGGTCCCGAGGACGTGGATCCAGATGTGTTCGTCGACGGAGAGTGCGTTTTCTGGTGTCGGCGCGATTGCCATCGCGAAGGGTGGCGTGTTTTCTGCGGTGTCTGGTGTGTTGTTGATCGATGATTCGTCGGCGGGGTCGAGGTAGGTGAGGGTTTCGGTGTCGGCTTCGTCGTCGAATTCGGTTGTTGCGGTGTCGAAGTTCGGTTCTGTTGCGAGGATGTGGACAGTCGGTGCCTGGTGGGGTAGGAGGTCGTCGACCGATGTTGCTTCTGCGATGCGGTCGTCGAAGGCTTCCGCTGTCCATGGGTCGTTCTGGGAAGCTGCGTCGGCGATGGGGTCGGCGTCTGCTGTTTCGAGGACGTCGATGATTGCGTCGAATTCTGCTTCGGAGATGCGTGCGGGCGTGAGGTCAAACGCAGGTCTGCCAGGGCGGCGCAGTGTGGCTGACCCGTCGACTCCGGTGGTCAGTGTCCAGTCTGCTGTGGGGTCGTCTGCAGCGGTGACCGCGGCGAACGCGACTCGTGGTGCGTTGGCGAGGATGTTGTCGAAGATTTCGCGTTGTGCGGGTGTCAGGGGCTCGGACAGCAGGATGATTTCGGGATTGGTGATGGCGCTGTCGGTGTATTCGATTCGGGCTTGAGCGATGTCGTCGATTCCGTTGTCCGAGAGAGCTTGTGCGTCGGATCGTGTGTGACGAGCAAGTCGTTCGAGGACTGCGTCGGGGGTTGGAGCGTATTCGATTAGTGCTGAACCGTCGGTATTCGGGCGTGCGAGGGCTTCGCCCGTGCCAACAAGGGTGAGTTTGAGGTTGTCTCCGAGCGGTGAGAAAGCGAGGAACACTGCGAGCGCTCGGACGATGTCGCGTGCCTCGGCGGTGGGGGCCGCGATTCCGAGATGGGAAAGCTGTTCGAGGTTCAGGAGTAGTCGGGATCCGCTCTCAATCTCGCCGATTTCCACAAGCGCCGGGTAGGGGCTGACGGTGGTCAGCGGGGGGTCGAGTTCGTCATCCGCGGTGATGGTCCACGCTGACGTCTCGCGGTCGCGTTGCCATGGAGCGGGTAGTTCGATGTCGTCGAGAAGCGCGAGTTCGATGCTGCGGTCGTGAAGGAAGACGCCGAGAAGTGCGGGTAGCGGGATGGAGTTGGTACGGCAGATGTCAGCGACGTCGCGGAGTGCGTTGTCGAGGAGGTCGAGGAGGGAAGGGTCCGCGATCTCACGAATCTGCTGCTCGACAAGTGCTGTCGACTCCTTGGGCATTGGAATGCGTTCACCACGGCGCCTGCGATTCTGCTGGCGTCGACGGAAGAGCCCAACGCCGGCGAGAAGAGCGATGCCGGCGAGTGCGGACAGTCCCATGACGGTTTTGCTGTCCTGGGCGTCGTCGGTCGAGGTGAGGGCTGTGGTTGCTGCCGCGTTTTCCGGCAGTTGTGCGGCGGTGGTATTCAGAGGGACGAGCGTTTCAGGGGCTTGGGTGTCTGCGGGTGTGGCCTGTTGTGCGCCGGTCTCTGGTGTTGGTTCTGGCGTGAGTTCTGGTGCGATTTCCGGTGTGTTGAACTGCTCGGATTGAGAAATGGTTGAGTCGGGGGCACCAGGAGCGGTGGGGGCCGAGGCGGGGGCTGAGTTCTCGTCGATGGCCGGTGCTGGCGCTGGGGCGGCAGCAGGAGCCTCGCTGGGGGCGGGTACGTCAACAGATACCGGCGGAGCAGGTTGGGGGGCGGGCTCTGTCGCCGGCGCTTCAGCCACCGAAGGCTCCGCCGCCTCTGCAGCGGGAGCACCGGGGATCTCGATACCGAAGATCCGCGCGGCAGCTTCCTCCGCAGCGCGCGCTTCAGCCTGAGCCATCTCATCGCCACCGGGCACCAGCTCCTGCAACTCCGGAACATCCGGAACCACCAACGGCGACTGCTCCCCCGCTACCTCGGACGGAGCAGACGAAACGGGCACCTCCGGAGTTTCCGGAGCTGCCGCAGTCGGAGCCTCCGGAGCCGCGGCAGCAGGAGCCTCGCTGGGGGCGGGTACGTCAACAGATACCGGCGGAGCAGGTTGGGGGGCGGGCTCTGTCGC
>NZ_JAMSKS010000086.1:0-35542 GCF_024436645.1 Rhodococcus sp. T9N
CCCCCCCCCCCCCCCACAAACCCCCCCCCCCCCCCCCCCCCCCCCCCGGGGGGCCCCCCCCCCCGTTGGGGGGGGGGGTTGTGGGGCCCTCCCCCCCCACCCACCGCTGCGTCAGCTCCTCAGCGCGCCACCCGTGCAATGCGGCGCGCCAAAGATCAATTGAACAAATGATCCGTGGTCCCCGGCTCGGGAAAAGCGAAATCGATCCGCGGGCGCGCAACGGATTCGCCAGTCAATCCCTCGACAACGGCCGCGAGATCCGCATCGGTAATCACATTCACATGCTTCGTTGCCTGATACAGAGAAGCCTCCACCTCAGACCGCTCACGCGGAACGCCGTTCTCAGTCATCTACATGCCTCTCGGTCGTCAAAAAAGTGTTGGAGTATCCGTGCGCAGCAAAGCGGACTCCACCGCGTCCGCATCCCATCCATTGCGCAATGCATCCCGTAGAGCTTTCGATCGCGCTGCGCGGGCGGCGCGATCCGGGCCGTACCAATGCCAGCTCTGCCCCCGGCCGCCGCCGCGCCCCTTCGCGCTCATCCCTGCAAGATTCTGCGATTGCGTACCCGCAACCACATGTGGACGACCGGCGATGCTCGTCGTCGCCCGGACACAGATCGGGTTGTCACACACCTCGTGGATCGCGAACTCCGAATCGGTCAACGGCCGACCGAGTTCGAGCATCAGCGCGTACCGATGCGGGCGCACGACCCGCTGCCGGCCATCGCGCATCAACCAAAATCTTCCGTACCCGTCATCAGAAATACTGCCGGTCCAAAAATGGCAATCACGTTCGCCAGGTCCGCGCACGATGAACCGCGCGAAACGTTCCCGCTCCGGATCGCCGAGCGCCGGAAGCGTTAGGACGTCCGCCATCAGAACGAACTCCTAACGCTTGTGAGAGTTGCCGACGAATCGGCCGCGGTTTCCCCCAACCGGGGACAGCGATATCCCTCATGTGGATGCCCGAGATTTCTGTTCCCGCTCCGCTCGATCTCAGGCAACACACAATCGGTCGCTGACACCCAACCGGGGAAAACCGCGAAGGCCGACATTGGTTTGCTGGTCGCTTCTACGACGCCAGCGCGGCAGAATCAGTCGACGAAGTCGAAGCAGGCGCGGGCGAAGAATCTTCCTTCGACGCGGCCTTGTCGGCGGGTACTTTCTCCGATTTCTGTTTCGGCTTGGTCGACCGCAGCAACTTGTTGACCTCACTCGTCGTCAGACCGGTCAGCTGCGCGATGCTCGCCACCGTTTCACCGCGAGACTTGAGATCCGCAATCGCAGCCGCACCGGAACGATCCGCGTCCGCGATCTTGGTATCGGTTTCTTCGCGAATGCGCTCGATACGCACTCGCGCATCTTCCGCGATCTTCTCCCGCGACTCCTGCGCCTTGAAGAACCGGACGAGATCGTCCTCGACCTTCTTCAATCGCTCTTGCTCTTCCGCGAGACGAGCGGCATTCGCTGCGCGTGCCCGATCCCTCGCGCTGATCGTGGATGTGTTTGAGGACGCCATGCCGCAAACCTTACCGCCGGCAGCGGCGATCGGCCATCAATTGTTCCCCGCCCACCTAACGGTTCCCGGCTCAAAAACTCGGGCCAACCATCACAACTCCACTGAACCTTTTCACACATCACCATGTCAAACCATCTATCCATCCAGCTCATCCATATTTTCAAACACTTCGCTTCCCTCAGCACAGACAGCTCGTCCCTCACCAAATGCACTTCGTTTCACTCAGCCAAAACCCCAAATTCAGACACACCTCTTGCTGAATTTCAGACTTTGGGGGTGTCTGCCCTCCACCAGGCCGCCTGCGGCGACTATGGTGGCCTTGTGATGACGCTCCACGTACTGCACGCGGGCGATGGCTACGAGTACCTGACAAAGCAGGTCGCCACCGCAGACCGCGAGCTGGAGCACGGGCAAGAACTCACCGACTACTACACCGCCCACGGCACCCCGCCCGGTACGTGGTTCGGCGGCGGACTCGAAGATCTCGCACGAATGGATGCCGACACCGAGATCGCCGACCAGCATCGGATCACCGACGGCGCCACAGTGTCCGAACCTCAGATGAAGGCACTCTTCGGGGAGGGCATGCACCCCAACGCAGACCCCATGGTTGAGGAATCGATCAAGGGTGGGATGGACCCGAAGAAGGCCGTCAAAGAGGCTCGACTGGGCCGCAAGTTCCCGGACTTCGCCAACGACATCCCCCTCCTGAAGGCCCACCGCGCCGCCCTGGAGCAGTTCGCCGTCGACAACGCCCGCCGGCCCTCCAAAGCGGAGTCCGGGGCGTTGATGGAGAAGGTCGGAACCGCACTGTTCGAGGAGACACACCAGCGTTCCGCACAGGACCCGCAAGAGCTGTGGTCCTGGATTTCGGCGCAGAAGAACCGTGTCCGGCAACCCGTCGCAGGACAAGATCTGGTGTTCACACCGCCCAAGAGCGTGTCGACGATGTGGGCGCTCGCCGACGATGATCTGCGCCGCCAGATCGAACGAATCCACCACGAGACCGTCAAGGGCACGCTTGGCTGGATCGAGAAGGAAGCATGCTTCACCCGCACCGGCGCGACGAGCCAAGAGCACCAGGACACCACCGGCATGGTCGCCACCCTCTACGACCACTACGACTCCCGCGCGGGGGATCCGAACCTGCACACCCACGCCGTTGTGTCCATCAAGGTATGCACCGAAAAGGACGGTAAGTGGCGAGCTCTCGACGGTGCCACCCTGCACCGCTACGCCGTCGCGGCTTCGCAGCGCTACAACGCAGCGATCATGTCGAAAATGCACACCGAGCTTGGGTTCGGACTGACAGAGCGCAGCACCGGACGTGGTCGGCAGAACGTCGTCGAGATCGCCGAAGTGCCGCAGCAGCTGTGCGAAATGTTCTCCTCGCGGCGCACTCAGATCGAGACCCGGCGCGATCAGCTGGTCGCCGAATACCGCCAAAAGCACGACCGGATGCCCAGCGCAAAGGCGATGTACGCGCTCTACCAGCAAGCGAACCTCGACACCCGCGCCGGGAAACAGGAACCGCAAACCCTGCGCGAAATGCAGAACAACTGGATCACCCGATCTGCGCAGATCCTCGGCGACGACACAGCTGTGGGAGCCCTCGCCGAACAATGGCGCGGCGTGCAGCGCGAACACGCCGCTGGAGTGCGTGAGCACCAGGCGATGCGCAAGGCCGGAACACCGGCCGAGGAAGCGAAACGTGTCGTCGAACACCTCGAGAACGGCCGCGCAACGTGGGCGATCACCCACATTCACAGCGCCGTCGAAGCGAACTTTGCAGCCGTCTCCTTCCCCGACGAAGCCGCACGCACGGCCGCAGTGAAAGCCGTCACCGAACACGTACTGGGCGCGTCCGTGCACCTGCCGGCGGCCGAACTTCCCCCCGCACCGGAGGCTCTCAGACGCCGTGATGGTGAGTTCATCCTCACCAACCATGGCACCGCACTGCATACCTCCGCGAGCATCATCACCGCCGAACAGTTCATGCTCGACGCCACTCGGACACCGACCGCCTACATCGCGGCACAAGCCGGACTCGACAAGGTCGTTGAAAAAATCGCCCGTACCAGCGATCACCCGCTCAACGCCGGACAGCGCGAACTTGCCGAGCATTTCGTCGGCGCCGGAACGCTCCTCGCCGTCGGTGTCGGGCCCGCCGGCACCGGCAAAACGACGTCGATGAAAGCGGTCACCGACACCTGGCGCGCGACCGGACACGAAGTCATCGCGCTCGCACCATCCGCAGTTGCGGCCGAAACCCTGGGCGAAGAAATCGACGTCACCGCCCACACCCTCGCAACCCTGACGTACCCGTGGCGCGGCCTCGAAGGCCACGAACCACGCAGCCTCCCCGATCACATCGAGATCCCCGCCGGGGCGATGCTCCTCGTCGACGAAGCGTCCCTGGCATCGACCAAAGACCTCGCCGCCATCACCGAAATCGCCGCAGCCAAGGGCGCAGTGGTCCGGCTACTCGGTGACCCGAACCAGCTCGACGCCGTCGAAACCGGCGGAGCGCTGCGACTGCTCGCCGAAGAAACCAACGCACCCGAACTCACAGTCGTCGTGCGCTTCGGCAAAGACACCGAACAAGCCGAGAACTCCCTCGCACTGCGGCACGGTGACGAGAGCAGCTTGGAGCTGTTCTACTCCCGCGGATGGGTCCACGAGGGCACCGCCGCCGAGATGAAAGACGCCGCCGCAACCGCCTACCTCGCCGACATCGGCGCCGGGAAAACCTCGATCGTCATGCTCTCGACCCGAGACGACGTCCGCGAAGTGAACCTCGCGATCCAAGCGCACTACCGCGCCACCGGCACCGCCAAAGTCGGACACACCGTGACCCTGTCCGACGAACTCGACGCCGGAGTCGGTGACATCGTCCTGACCCGCAAGAACAAGCGCCGTCTGCGCACCAAGGGCGGCAAACGGCGCAACATGTTCGTCCGCAACGGCGACCTGTGGACCGTCACCGCCGTCAACGACAACGGCTCACTGAACCTGCGCAGCAAAACCCACGAGGGCATGATCACCCTGCCCGCCCGGTACGTGAAACGGAACACCGAACTCGGCTACGCCGCCACCGTGCACCGCAGCCAAGGCATCACCGTCGACACCTCCCACACCACCGTCGGACACACCACCAACCGGCCCGGCCTCTACGTCGCCACCACCCGCGGCCGCACCGAAAACCACCTGTACGTCCCCGTCGAACCCGGCGTCACCCAAGACACCGAGGGCATGCACCTGGGGTCCATCAACAACCCGGCCTCACGTGAAGTCCTCGAAAAGATCCTCGCCAACGACAACGGCCACAAAGCCGCCATCACCGAGATCCGCGACGCACTCGAGCACGCACGCAGCCCCGAACGACTCCGCGAGGCGTACCACGCCGCACACAGCAGGTTGCGCGATCGCTGGCTCGACGACGTCCTCGACCGGGCGCTGCCCGCAGCACTGCTCGCGACGATCGCCGCCGAAAACCCCGGCAGCCTCGCCGCGCTCCGCACCACTCTCGGACAGGCACACGACCGCGGTGACAGTGCCCGGCGCATCCTCAACGACGCACTCGCGTCCGGTGAACTCCACACCGCCCGCGACGTTGCGCGTGTCCTGAACTCCCGCATCGTCGAAGCCACTCAGACCGCAGCAGAAGCGGCAGCCGAGCGCTCCGACACGGCGCTCCCCCCGCTGCCCCCGCGCACCACCAACACCGACAAAGAACTCGACGACTACGCCCGCATCGTCGCCGATCGCTACGCCACCGCCCGGCCGGAACACGAGCGCACCGACGGCATCGGCGCGACCATCCGCCGGTACGACGAGACGCGGGCGCAGCTCGACACCACCCGCATCCACCGACCCGTGCGGGAAGCATTCGAACCCGAGATCGCCGAACGCATCCTCGCCGAAGCCGGGGTGCAGCGACTGGGCCGCCACCTACGTAAAGCAGCACTCGCTGGGATCGCGCCCGAGGCAGTTCTGTCTTGGCACGCGCAGCAACTCGCAGCACGGGGTGAAGACGTCACCGCCGCGAACCTGATCAAAGACATGGCACCAGCCATCACGACTGCGACCGAGAAGACGAACACCCGCTGGGCAGCCGAACACGACGACATCCTGCGCGAGCACTTCCCTCTCGCGGTGGCCGCCGCCGAACGCACCGAAGACCCGCGGTGGAACGCAGCAGTAGGCCGTATCCGCGAACTCGTCACCCACGCAGGTTTCGACGTCGACGAACTGTGCCGCACGATCGAGACCGCTGCGCACTCCACCGCACACGTCACCGGGATCACCGACGCACTCGACACCATCGCGCCGGCCGCATCAGAGCCCGTCGACCCCGCAGCGCCGCACTGGGTGCCCTCCCCCGACCTCGACGCCCACCTCGTCGACCCCACCCTCGCTGGGCAGCTGGAGACCACCTACACCGACATCGCCGCCGAACACACCGCGAACACCCGACGCATCAGCACCGACGATGCTCGCGGCAAAGACCCCGAACTGCGCTTCACCGAGCACCTCGAAGCGAGGCCCGACGACCCCGAGCTGGCAGCGCAATGGGATCGCACCGCCGCCGAGATCCAGGCATACCGCGACCGCCACAACATCACCGACACCACCTCAGTGGCCGGCGACCGGCCCGAGTACAAAGCCGACATCGCACCCTTCAACACTGTCCACCGCGACATCGACACCCTGCACGACCGCATGCAAGAGCACCGCGAAGAACAGCGGCGCGCCGAGCGGCAGCAGGCGACACTCGAGCATCACCACACCATCGCCCAACACGTGGAACACGAACAAAAACGCCGCGGACCGCGTCTGTGACAGCCGGCAGGCTGGCGTTTCGTCAGACGACAGAGGGGGCGGGTGGTCTCAGCGTGATCGCCACCATGCCGCGATCCGATCGCGCAATCTAGGTGCAGTGATCGCAGGGGTAGGACAGAGCGGGGGAACCACCGGTTGTGGTTGCCGGATTTGTGTCGCGGTGGGCCGGCCGCTTGCGATGATCCGGCGGTCGGCGGGCGCCGGAGGTCGACGAACCTGAACCCCGACGTCGGTGAGGATGCTCAGATCGAGAGCCCATTCCCCAATGGAGCGGGCTCGCCACTCATCGAACGCGGCAGCAACATGGCTCCGCGCCTGCGGACGGGTCATTCCGGTCACCGCAATCAGATGCTGCAAAGCTTGCTCTTCATTGCCTTTGATCTGCGCGAATCCGAAGTGCGTCACCTGGTGACAGGGCGTACAGAGACAGATGAGCCGGCCCAGACGTTGCACTTTGGTCGGCCAGTCGTAAGTCCATCTCTCGTGCACTTCGAGCCACCGCTGCGACGCTCGGTCTTCCGGGAAACCGCAGATCTCGCACTGCATCCCGGCGCGCCGCGTGACCATGCGGCGCAGTCTTTCCCAATCCTTCGGTTCGACGCAGTACCGGACATTGGTGAACCAACACGTATCAGGGACGAGGTCGACGAACAGACCATGACCGAGAGACCGGTCTTCACCCGGCAGGATCTCCGGAATGTCAGGGAGCGCGACCCATCGCGACAGACCTGCCATCTCGACTCGGGGCGCATACCATCGCTTGGCTGATGGATCCCACTTCGCGCCTCCGGCCTTCGCCAGATCCTTCTCTACATACGGAACATCCAGCCATATTCGACCCACCACCGTCGCTGCTCCCCTCAGCCTGCTCGACGAGCTAGACCCTACCGATCGCACATTGCCTGTCGCCTCGACGAGGCGTGCACGTGAGTGTGAAACGCCGAGCTCAGTCCGTGACCTTGAAGTCGCGGACTTCCCGGAGCGCTTCGCGTACTCCTTCGCTCCAGTAGTAAAGATCGACCAGTGTCGAGTCCTCAGTGTTGACGCGATCGATGCCGACTTCATTCACGAGGCCGAAGCCGTACTCCACGAATTCCGATTCATCCCGCTTCTGGGCAAACAGTTTCATTCGGCGAGTATCGCCAATCCCGCCGACAGGATCTGCGGCGTGTCCGAAAACTCATTGCCGTGATCCACAAAGTGAGTCATACTGTGAAACATGGATGTGAAACGGCTACCTGTAACACTAGACAGCGACGACCAAGCGGAAATCGCCGTGTTCGCCGACCCCGACCGCCTCGAAGCAGGAATCCTGCGGGAATGGGCGCAGCAGCAGCACATCACCATCCGCGACAACTCCGAGTCCGGGATCGCCCGCGCACTTCTCCGTGTGGGTGCAGAAGCACTCCGCGAGAAGGCTCTCGAAGCCGGCTATGCCGAACTCGCGAAGGATCAAGAAGAAGGCCTAACGGAACAACGAGCGCGCCGGCGCAGCTACGCCGAGCGCGTCGACCAGGCTTACGGCGAATGACGGCCGCGCTCCGCGGGCAGATCTACTGGTTCGACATGGGACACGGCGAGAAGCCGTGGGTGGTGGTCTCCAACAACGTCCGTAACCGCAACCTGAACACGGTCCTCGCCGCACGCGTGACCACCACACCGAAGCCCGGCGTTCCGACGGCCGTCCCCCTCGGAGCCGCAGATCCACTTGTCGGTTCGATCCTGGCGGACGACCTCATCCAGCTCTTCGACGACGAGATCGCCGCGAGCAGGCCGGCAGGAGCGCTCTCCCCCGCAACGGTGGTCAAACTGAACAAAGCACTCGCGATCGCACTCGGACTGCCCTAACGAACTCGCTGTACGACTGTGGCCCTCGACCTTTCCGGTCGAGGGCCACAGTCATGCAAGCGGAGGGAACTGTCACAGGTCGGTAAATCGCGATACCGAGAGCCACCGGAGCGTGAGGCCGAAACCCAGCCAGAGCACGACGAACGCGCCGACCGCCCACTGGCCTGGTGTCTCCTGCGCAATCAGCGATGCTGCGACGAACAGGGCGAGAAAAATCAATCCTGACCGGATGAACATTCCACTCATGCGTGCGAGTGACCGGATCAAAGGAAAATCCATCCGTCCGAGGGGGTCGTGCTCCTGCATGGCAGTCCACCAATCCGAATCGAGTTGTGATGCAAAGCATCCTATGAAAAAGAGGGTGTGTCCGCCACAGCACGGCGCGCAGGCCCCAGGCGGGACAACCCACGATCGCCGCAACCGTGGCGGACACGAGAAACATCAACTACCCCGAGGCCCGGACTCTCGAACGGTGGGCGAGACCGCCCGAAGGGCGTGGGGCTGTTGATGCTTCGGCTTGAGAGGGTTATTCGACGGGCCGATATGTTTCGGTGTCATCGTCGAATTCCCACCGGTCGCCGTCGATCTCGACCGCCGTGAAATCGTCGGAAGGATCTTCGGCGACCGCGCGGCCGCCGTCGATCATCTCGAGAACCTGATCCATCGTCAGCGCAGTCACCTTCCCGGCTGCGCTATCGACCAAGCCGAGGACCTGATCGATCAGCGGTGCGGGCGCGGTCTCGGGTCGAGGGTCGGTGTCGGCGGCGACGAATTCCGCGAAATCCGTGCCGATCTTCGGGTCGTTCGGCTGGTAGCCGCACTCTCCGCCACGGCATTCCTCGTTGAAGCCCATCTTGGGCAGCCGAGAGATCATCGGCCACAGCACGTGGTTGTGCCAGGCTGCCATACCGCCGTGATACGGGTTCTTCTCCAGCTGCTGGTACACCTCTCGGTGCGCCCACATCGCCGCCGTCAGCTCTTCGACCATCGGATCATGTTTGTACCAACACGATCGGATCTGCTGCCCACCGACGTTGTAGCGCCGGCGCAGCCACTCGACCCACTGTCCGAGCTCGAGCCACAGCTCCGCAGCAGCCTCGCGATCCAGGTGGCGCCAATCAGCCGGACCGGGTTGGTAGACCGGAATGCTCATCACGCACCACCTCCTTGGTGAAGCAGGCGCACCGAAGCTGCGCACGGTTCGCACGAATCACGGTGCCGCACATCCCGTAATCCGTCGGACAGAGTGAAGAGACCGTCGTTGTACGTTACTTCCGGATCGCGAACGAGGGCGCCGGCCGGGGAGACGACGATGATCGGGCGCTCGTACACCCCGCTGGAGCCGACGCCAATCCACAACGCGGAATCCCCGGGCGCCCAGTGGTCCGCGCACTCCCACGGTGAGGCCGCAGATTCGGAGCTCATAGTTCGGCTTTCGCGCAGAAGTCATCGAACGCCGACTGATTCGCCCGCACCCGCTTCGAAAGATCCGGAACATCCCACACCGATGGCAGCCGCACCTTCATCGGCCTGGCGTTGCGGTAGATCATCAGCGCTTGATCTTCCGGCATTTCACGAATTTCGTTGAGTGCCATCACCGGAACGCTGCGCGGTGCTGAACGCGGGTCCAGGCTGATGTATTCGTCGCGGCTACCCATCAACCGTGAGAGCGCCGACAATTCGCCTTCGTCACCTAGGCCTGGCAAGTAGATCCGTGCCGGGGAATCGCTCGACAACCGTTGCCCGTCGATGCGGCCCCAACGCTTCTCGTTCTGCAAGGCGCTGTGCACGAACGCCCAGATCTGGATTCCGCGGCCGCCCGAGTCCGTGATCAGATCCGGCATGTGCGGAATCGCCGCGACATTGTTCATTTCGTCGAGGACCATCCGCAACGGCGGATCGATCTTGTCGTCCTCGTTGCCCAGCCCGTGTGTCTTCGCGATGTGATAGAGCTCTGCCGAGAGCACGGTGGTGAACGCGGCCGCCGAAGCGCTGTGTCCTTCCGAGACCAGATACACGGTGTTCTTGCCCTCGGTCATCAGCGCATGCAGATCCGCGGACTCGCTGCGGGGGACGTTGATCGCGCTCATCAACTTCGGGGACGCCAACGGTTCGAGCAATCGCGCGCACGCGCTGACCACGTCATCGGAGGAGTCGGACTGTGAGTCCAAGGCTTGCTCGAGTTCGGCGTGCCAGTCCGGAAGGTCCTGCTCGAGAACATCGCGGACCAGTTGGACGTTGCGGGAGGACGCCCAGATCCGCAGGTCGATCATGTTCTTGTTCTTGACGGCGGCGGAGTAGAGGTAGCCGCGCATGAGCATCGCGGCCTTGCCGTTCCAATAGCCGGAATTGCTGGTGTCGTCCATCGGCATGGCTTGGACCAGTGCTTCTGCACGCCGCTTGGCGACTTCCGGATCCTCGCACCCGTCGAGGATCGACCACCGCATCGGATTGGGGATCGCGGTGAGCCCCTCCGGGTCGAAGACCTCGACGTGCCCGACTTCCCGGCGCTGCGCCCACGTGGAGCGCAACAGATCGCCGCGGGTCGAGGTAGCGACGACCGGGCCGACGGCGTCGGTGACACCTTTCCAGCAGACACGCCACGTCTTACCAGCACCAGTCGGTCCGGTGCAGGTCAGTCCGTCGCGGTACTGGAGGAATACGCCCTCGCCTTTGTGGTCGTACAGCTCCGCGACTCGGGTGGTCTCGACAGCGGCATCGATGCGTCGCACCGGAACGTCTTTGAGTGAGAGGCGGGTCGCTTTCGCCTTCCGGACGGCCGCCTTTTCGCTGATACCGGTTCGGGCGAGTTCGGTGCGGTCAGCGAATCCGGACTCTCGCACCCGCCGAGCGGCGGCGCGTTTCATCTGCTGCCCGGAAAAGAACAGCCCCATCCACAGGCACAACGCCGCAACGATCGCGATGGAAACCCACGTCAGTACCGGTCCGCCCGGCCGAGAACCTTCCGGCCACGCGAGTGCGGGGTCGCCCGGATTCCGGAACAGCCCTTCGAACACGTCGAGAACTCCGTACACACCGGTGGGGAGAGCGCCGCCATGACCGGACACGACACCTGAGATGTATCCGCCGGCAACGACGCTGACGACGGCCGAAGCAACGAGACTCACAAGGGGAAGCACGCCAGGCGGCACCATCGGTTGCGTAGGACGCTGAGTTGTACTCACGACTTGTCTCCTTCGATCGGGTCGGACATCACAAGCTCGGACCGCGAGAGTGTGGTGCGGGTGGATGCCGTATCGGATGTCCGGCCCCGCGGTGACAGGGGCGGCCTATGGCCGCTGGACCTGCGCCGCGCTACCAGAACCCACATCATGAGCGCGCAAGCAGCTACCGACCCGCCGACCAGAATGGTGAAGGCAACGAGCGGCGGAACAGGAAGCGTCGTCAGGCGATCCGGAGCGTCTGTGGCGATCATGCTGCCTCTCCCTTGATCACTTCGTCGGTGTTGGTGAGTTCGATTTCAAGATCGGAACGGACGTGCTGCATGAGAATCGGGTCGGCGCTGCCGTACTTGACCAGGCAATGTCCTTTCGCCAGGGACATGATGATTTCTGTCGACCCGGCCGGCAGGTGGTACATGCGAGCTGTTTCCTCTGCATCCTCGACACGGTCCTGCCCGTACAAGAAGACGATTCCGGCCTCTTTCATCAGCGCACGCGCGGGAGAGTCGACCGGGAGGTCCGAGATGTGGTGGAACGCCGAAACCGTCGAAAGACCGAGGCCGCGAGAGAGTTTCATGTTCTCGCGGAACACCTTTCCGGTCGAGCCGTCGGCGACGTGCCAGCCTTCCTCGATCAGCAGCAGCGTTTGCATGTGCTTGGCGGAGCGGGTTGCGAGAACGTTCGCGAGCCAGGTGTTGATCACGGTCATGATGACCCGCAACGCCGGCCCCTTGTTCGGGAGGGCCGAGACGTCGAAGTGCACGAACGAATGATCGAGTGCCTCGCGGACCTCCGGGGAAGTAGCGCCGTCGACGAGGCCTTTGAGGTCTCCTTCGCACAGTTCTTGCAGCGCGAGACCAGGATTGAGGCCCCAGCGGCGCGAATCCTCGGCGTGCAGTGAGCCGAAGATGTTGCCGCTGCCGGGGCTCGCTTCGAGCAGTTCCGCTGCGAGTTCGCGCAACGTCGGCTCGCGGTTTTCCGCATCGGCGCGTTCGTTGACGGACTTGAGTGCTTGGCGCACAGCTGCTTTTTCCGTCTCGACGAGGGAACGACCCATCGTGTCTTCGATGACGGCACCGACCAGCGCTTCCTGACCGGCCGGGGAAACACCGTCCGTACGTTGGGTTCCGCTGGCGATAGCCGGGTCGAGCAGATTGATCCGGACGCCGTCACCGCCGGCGAGGAATCGGATCGATCGGGCGCCCATCGCCTCTGCGATACCGGAATACTCGCCGCCCTTGTTGCCCTGCCGCTTTTTGTCGATGACGACGCACTGCCGGTTGTTCGCCAAGGCGAGTTGCCGGATGCAGAACGCGGTTTTGATCAGCGACGACTTCGCCTTGCCGATGTCGCCGACGATGGCGACGTTGATGTTCTCGATTTCCGAGCCGTAGAGCGCGAACGGGTCGGTGATCACCATCGACTGGTTGATCTTGTTCAGCCCGGTCATGAGTCCTTCGTGACGCACCGAGCGGCGCATCGTGGCCAGGTTCAGGGCTTCACCTTGCCGGGTGGTGGTCCACGCGCCTTCCGCCCGTACCTCGTACCAGCCCCACCGGTCCAACCATCGGTTGCGTTTGGGGGCAGGCCGACGGGTGGTGATCCTGTCGGAGGCGTGGACCGCTTGCGTGACTGCGACTTCCTCCGCGCCCTCGACCTGGACTTTCTTCTTCCCGAGGCTTGGTGTGAGGGTCCATCGGTTGGACTTCTTGTGGCCGCGACGGTGCGCGGTGCTCTGTTCTGTCTTCGTCATCGCCGGTTCAGCCCCTTGTCTTGATTCGAGTCCATTTGGTGGCCGCCAGTCCGCGGCCGAGAGGCAACGTCAAGAACGCGGCCACGTCGTGGCGGTTGTCCTGCCACACGATTTCTCCGATACCGCAGTTGTCGGCGGCCTGCTCCACACGTGTACCGGCGCGTAATGCGTCGTCTTCGTTTCGGCCGGTGACCGAGACGGCCATCGAATAGATCAAGCCGTGGTGTCCGCTACCGGGAAGAAGATCCTGTCGGCGGCGAGCTGATTCGGTTATCGCCACGTCGGAGGCGCCGTCGGTGGTTTTTCCCTTGCGGCTCTCCTCGATGCGCTTGGCCTCGTCTCGGGTGACGTCCTTCTTCGCGGCTTCGCGGGATTGGGAGGCTTCCACGAAATCCATGCGCACCATCACCGTGCGGATGGTCGGGGCGGCGGCGATCTCGTCGTCTCCGACGTCGGGCTCGACTCCGGTCAAGAACGGGCCGAGCCACAACGGGCCGAGTTCGCGCGGTTCGATCGCCCGCGGGGGAATCACCCCGGCCCGTGTGTGCCACGCCCCCGCGATCTCGACCGACTCGTCGCGGCCGATGTAAGAGGGCCAGCAGTTGTTCCACCGCACACCTTTGTGCGCGTCGAGCGGGAAGGTGGGGTCTTGGAATGCGCGAATCACCGCGCAGGCTCGCTGTTCGCCGTAAACCTCCACCCGGCCCATACCGGCGCGTTCGAGGGAATGCTGCGCCTTCTCCGTTTCGTCGCGAATGACCTGAGCGATACCGCCCACCAGGGCGGCATCCTTGCGGCGCGCGATGCGGGCAGCTTCGGCGAGGAACGTCGGTGACTTCGGAATGATCAGTACGCAGTACGAGCGGTGCTCCTCGACATACGGGGCGTTGCGGTCGAGGAGCTGACCGTAGGAACGGATCGCTTCGTCGATGCGCCGCACGGATTCACCGGCGGCCGAGATCATGCGCATCATCCAGTTCTCGTGAGGCGCCATGTCGGCCGGGACGCTGCGGTGCAGCAGCGCCACACCCCGAACGAACGAGGACCGCTTCGCGAACCCGGCGAGGATACGACCGAACGCAGCTGAGGTCACCGCCCACTCCGCATCACCGCGTAGACCTTCGGCCAAACCTTGCATCGCCACGATCACCGAGTAGTAGTTGTTGTCGCCCGGTGTGGTGTGTTCGAGGATGAACATGTCGTCGAGGCCGGTACCGGCCAGATCCACCGGCTTCGTCTGGTAGAGCGGGACGGGGAACTCCCACCCCGGATCGTGGTCGGGGTCGCCGAAGTTTTCGTCCCTGGCGCTGACGTAGACATGCTCACCGCGCTTGCGGCGCTGACGGTTTCGAATCTGCTTGGCTTTGCTTGCCGCATAGGACTCACGCTGCCCGAATTCGAACGTCGCACCGATGACGGCCAGGATCAACGCCAAGTCGAACCCGAGCACCCAGATGTTCTGCCCGATGACGAAGATCAGGGCCAGCGCTAGGACGAGTGTCGCGCTCCAGGCGATCAAGACCGGTTCGGCGAAAGGCAAGTTTCCTTTGCGGGCGATCTGACGCCCCAGGATCGACGTGCGTTGTTCACTCATCACTGTTCTCCGGTCACTGGTTCGGTGGCGTCTCGACGGCGGGCGGCGCGTGCGCGGACCAGCCGTTCAACGTAGGTGTCCGGTCGAGAAAACTCGGTGCTCGCGACGAACCCGGCCAACATCACCAGGCACGCGGCCGCGAGAGTCCCTACGGACAGCCCGATCATCACCGTCAGGTACAGCGGGATCGCAACTGTTCCGATCCTGGTGAGTACCACTGGATCTCGGAACTGAGCGAGACCGTGCAGTGCGGCGTCCCGGCCGAGGTAGGTGGTGCGGTGCTTTCTCATCAGTTCTCTCCATCCGCGTGTTCGGGAGCGCTTTGCGCCGAGGCGCCGGCCTTGTTCATCGCCGCGCCGGCAGCGGCCACCGCGAAGGGCGCCGCCACTGTCGCTGCACCTGCAGCTGCGCCGGCGGTTGTCTTCGCCGCGCTCATCAATTTCGATTCGGCGCTTCCCGCTTTGGCTCCGCCCTTGCCGGAGTCTTTGCCGCCGATCCCGACGGAACCGGACGAGGTTTGCGCTCCGTGGCCCGATCGACTGGACGCGTGATCGGACGATGCTGACGATGCGTCGGGGGAGGAATTGTGGCCGCCGAGGTGATCGGAGGGTCCGGTGCCGCGTCCGGGTGAGGTCGCGACGTCGGCATTGCGGGACGCAGCTCCCCCGTCGCCGCCGCCGCCCGATCCGCCTCCGGCTTGCTGCTGGTACATGCTCGCCGACGAGCCGATCATCTCGCCCGAGGCTGAGCCCGAGCTACCGAAGTCGGCGGAATCCGCAGCGGTCGGCAGGATCGGTGACCACTTGAGCAACGCGAACGGTGCCAGACCGATCATCACGAAGCACACGGCGATCAGGGCGAGTTGGCCCAGGGATTCCAATTTGCCGTCGTCGGCGACTGATCCTTGCGCTGAGACGTTGATGACGACGAATACAGCGGCCAGCAGTACGAACAGCATGGGCTTGGACAGCACGACACCGAGAAACATCATCACCGGCCGAAGCGCTTTCTTTCGCCAGGTGGGGTGCACCCACATGCCGAATGCGATACCGCTGACCACTGCGAGGACGGGAAGCGCGGCCGCGTGCATCAAGAAGCCGAAGAAGACCGAGAGCACACCGATGACCATCAACCCGAATCCGATGATGCCGGCGACGGCTCCACCGACCAGGGTTTCGTCGTTGAGAGCGCCCAGGGAGGTCGATACGTTGTTGATCACTTCGTCGGTGGTGGTGCCGATCGCGCCTACCAACGCGACCGAGATCTCGTGGGCGAGACTGATGACGAATTGGGCGATAGAGGGAGCGAAGAGCATCAGCATGATCCCGGCGGGCAAGTATCCGAAGAAGTCCTTGGCGAGTTCTTCGCCTGGGCGGCTTCCGTCGGCTGACTTGTACAGCGCGAAGATCGTGGCGATAGCCAGCACCAGGAGACCCAACCCCGTCGACATGGCGTACACAGTCAAGAACTGCGGCTCCAACGGATCGAATTCGCCGATGCCTGCCAAACCGGGCAGGACCGAATCGGTCATCGACATCGCCGAACTCTTGAATTTGTTCGCCCAGGAATCGATCACGTCCGACGGGTCTTTGACGAATGCGACCAGATCACCGAGCGGGCCGGCAACGGTATCCCACGCGAAGGTGAAACTGTCGACGAAGATCTTGCCGCCCATATAGGCCGGCGTTGCCCTCATCATCCCGCCGAGGGTCTCGCCGAGGCGGTCACTGAAACTGGTGTTCTGATCGATCCAGTTCATGGTGCCGCCGAACAGTTTCCCGACCCTGGTGTTCCATTCCGTGCACGCGAACATGTCTTCCCCAGGTGTTGCGCGCTCGCAGTTGACGAACATCGCGTGCATGCAGAGGACGCCGGGAACACCATTGCCGGCGCAGGGAGCAGTCCAGGCAGCGTCAGGCACCTTGTCGGCGTTCGGCTGCTTCTTCATCGCCGCGAGTGAGGCCGCGTCCGGTGTCGGGCTCCACTCGAAACCCCATGTGCTGGTCGTCTTCGTTGTCCACCGCGCCAGATCCTGCGCACAGGTCGGAGACGGCGGGTACATGTCCGCAGCCTCATCGAGGGGGAACGTGTTCGGATAGACGCCCTTGAGGATCGACTCGTCCGTGATGCTCAAGGCGGCCTTCTGGTTCGCCTCCACACCCATGTCGATGCCGGACATCTGTGTACCGGCGCCGCCGGCGGCGACCAGGGCGTCGATCAGAGCCGGGTTCTTCGACATCATCACCTGCGGTGCCCACATGGCGATCCGCTCGGATTCTTTTGCCGTCCAGTACATCAACCGGTTTTCGTTGTGCATGACCTGTGTCGAGTACTGGCCCATGTCGCCGCCTTTGTCCTTGCAGACTCCGGTGAACCACGAGGCGGATTTGAATTCGTCTGTGCCGGCGACGAACTTCTTCAGATCATCGGGAAATCCTTTGGGGAGTTCCTTGCCCGACTGAGTGGCATTCTGCACGCCAGGAGCCGGGTCGGTGTTGGGGACAGCAACTGGTTCCGCTGCCGCCGGCAACGCCAGTCCGAGCATCGCGAACAATGCCACGACCGCGGTCAGAATGATTTTGCGCCACATCAGTCAGGCCCCCTTTCTAGTTGACGTAGAACGTGTAGAAGCCGTTCGCGCCCGGCTTCGAAAGCGCCGAATCAGCGGCCGGGAACTGGGCATCATCTGCGGACGGGCCGCTGACGAACTTCCAGTCCTGGGCTTTCCAGTCCCCGTTCTCCCACTTCACCGTGACGGTGCTCGTCGAGTAGACGGTGAGGATGCCGACCTTGTCGCTTCCTTCACTGATCGGGCTTTGACCGACGCCCATGCCCCACACGGACACGGTGGCCGAGTCCTGGGTGAAGTCGGGGACGGTGACGATCAGTGGCACGTTGTTGACGGTTTTCCCCAGATCGGTGCGGCCGCTGGAGATGTCGATGACGGTATTGAGCGCATCGGTCGCATTCGCCGAGACAGCAACTTCTCGCAGCTTTTCGGCGTCGATCCGGCCCTGGTACGTCTGACCGTTGGCCTGGATGAAGTTCACGGCCGCGGTCTGTGCGCCGGCCTGATCGCGGGTGTATCCGGCCGGAACTCCGTCGATGGTCGTCGTCGGACCGTGGGCTGCACGAATTGCATCGGCTCCGCTCCCCTTGTTGTCATCACCACCACCGGAGGTGAGGAGCGCGATCACCAACGCGAGGAACACCACTGCGACAACACCAGTGGCGATAACGCGCTTGCGGTCAGAGAAGAACCCTGATCCGCCACCTGTGGATCCAGTCGCCGCGACCGGACGGTTGCCCGTACCTACCTGAGAAAAATCTTTGACCATGAGTTCTCTTCTTTCTCGTGAAAAATGCTGAGCTGGAGCGGAATTCGTCTCAGCCTTGAGTGACGAACATGATGGCGCCGATGATGACGGTCAGAAGTGTCAGGCCGCCGAAGGCGGTGGCTGCGGTCTTGACCTCAGCGGCGTTGTCGGTCATCTCCGAGGCGTAGCCGCCGTTCTTCGCTGCTCGCATCTTGTACAGCGCGAAGATCAGTTTCACGCCGACACCGCCCATTGCGAGTGCCCAGATGGTGCCGAGCACGCGGACCCAGACGTTCTGGAACGCAGGTCCGAGGAACTCGAGGGTGGGGGTGACCCCTTCGAACGGGTTCTTCGACTTCGGCGCGTCCTGAGCTGCGGCAGGAGCGGCGGTCATGATTGCCAGGGCGATGGTGCCGGAGGTGATGGCCGCCGCCCGACGCAGCCGGCCGCCGCTGGTGGACGGGCTCACCGGTGTGTTCTGTTCGTTCATCGTGTTCCCTTTCGATGTGGTGTCTGGCTGTGGTGCAGTGGTTTTCAATCCAGGCGCCCGCGACTTCGCGGGTGGGGTGGAGTTACCGGGCGAGGACGGAGAGGGCGGGGGTTCGGCCGAGGTTCCGGCTCGTACTCCGCGTATCGGTCCTCGTACTGCGCGACCGGTTCGGGTCGGGCTGTACGTCGAATAACTTCCGGAGGACGTTGGATCTGCTCGGGGGTGTACGGGTCGGCGTACTCGGCAGCGCGGCCGTACACGCTGGCAGCGAGAGCATCCGCGATTTCGGCGGCGACATTGGTGTAAGCCTCGATCGTGGACGGAAGGAGACGGTCGTAGACGATGCGCTCCCCAGTCGCGAACGACGGCTCGTAGGGAACCCGGATGACGTTCTCTTCCGGAAGGCCCAGTCGAGCCAGTCCCTCGACGAGTTCAGGCTCGAGGGTGGGATCGGAGCCGGGTGTCACGACAGTCAGCACGATCGCGGAGGACACCAGATGGCCGAAGCCGCGGGCGATGATCCCTTTGAACATCCGCAACGCCATCTTTGTCATGTCGAGGCGCAGCGGCAGGGGAACGACCAACAGGTTCGAGTGCTGCACGGCCCATTGCCAATTCGCGGCCACAGGTTCGTTGCCGGTGTCGATGAAGATCAGGTCCCGATGACGGCGGAGTACAGCCATGATCGCCGCGCACTCGTCCCAGCCGATGCCATGATCGCGTGAGGTCGAAGTGTCGGCTCCGAGGACTTCGTCGTGCGTGGGTTGAAGCCGCAGGAACCTGCCGAGCGCACCCGACACGGCTCCCGCAGAGGTGAGATCGCGGGCGTTCTCGAGAACATCCCAGGGGCCGACGTCGGGATCGGTGGGATTGGCCGCGCGGTCTCCGAGAGTCCCGGTGGACTGGTTGGCATCCCACGCGACAACGCCGTGGCGGTGCGAACCGAAGGTGTTGGCCAGGGTCAGGGTCGTCGAAGTCTTTCCGGCATCACCTTTGAGGCTGATCACCGAGACGACCATGCAACCGGGTAGCGGCTGCTGAACGCGGGTGACGGATTGGCGGAACCGCACCTCCGCCGAGTCAGGCTTCGGCGCCATCTTCATGCCGACCGCCGCGTTGACACGTCCGCGCCAGCCCCATGTTGCGGGGCTGTCGTCGACTTCGCTTGTCTCCCGCTCGAACCGGTAGTCGAATTCGGGTTCGTCGTTCTCTGCCAGCGCGTCCTGCCCGACCGCATACGGGTCGTCGTATCCTGCCGACTCGTCGACCAACTCGGTATCGCCGGATTCGGCGGCTGACTCGATCTGCGGGGCTGGTTCAGGAGTCTCGATCGGGGCGGTCTCGGCTTCGGGCCGAGATTGCCGACGTAGACGCTGGCCGCGCAGGTCAACGGCCTTTTCGGTGGTGTAGGTGTCCTGGTGCTCGTCGTAGGGGTCAGGAGCGCTCACGGGAGTTCCTTTCGGGGAGGGGGTGGTTCCGGGGACGTTCTTCTCGCTGGTCATAGCTTTTTAAGGTCGTCGACTGCCCACAGACCGCCGCGACTGACGACCAGGACGGCGACGATGGCGGTGTCGACGCCGACGATGGAGCCATCGGACGCAATCGCGGTCTGTTCGACCTGATACATCCGGTGCACCGCAGTCGCGGTGTCCACGGCGCCCTGGTTCGGTACCGAGCTGACCGTCGGCCAGACCTGCGCGTCCTTCGCGGCCCATTCGAGCCACTGACCGCCGGGGCTTCCGGTCGGGGTGGTTCCGGTGACATCGCCGAGGAAGCGTTCGGTGAGCAGGTCGCCGGTGCGGGCGGCCGCGTCATTGGGTCCGCGATCGTCAGCGGTATTCCAGGTGAACCAGGTGGTGACCACGGCGTCGGCAACGGCAGCCGGATCGCTGCGGTCCACGATGGCGACCTGTTCGGGCGCGTGTTCCGGAACGGTGGCCGCAGGCCGTGTGGGCTCGGCCGCCGAGGTTTCGTTCGGGGACCATTGCTGCGCCCGTGCGCCCGTCGTGGTGGACGGGCCGGTTGCGGTGCCTTCCGTGCCCGAGGAGCACCCGGCCAGGGCAATAGCGACGGCAGATGCAGCGGCGGCGGCCGCGAGGTGGCGTTTCACGACTCGTCCTCGATGAACAGATCCGACAACCGAATCGCCTGCCACGCCTGGTAACCAGGCTCTTCGCACCAGTCCACGGCCCGGTTGTTGTCGGTGATGTCGAGGTCGAGTGCAACACCGTGCTTGGCTGCCATACCGGCGAGGGAGTTCCCGTCGATCTCCGGATTGGAGATGTGCAGGAGCAACCGCACCGCGGGAACGTTCGCGTCCTCACGCGCTTTGCCGGCGAGGAATACCGCCTTACCGGCTGCGGAGTCGTCTGCCGAGCGCTGGTTGCCTTCCTTGAAGACCGTGTCGTTCTTGTGGAACGTCCCGTACCAGGCCGCGTCGTCGACCGGTCCGAGTACAGCGAAGCTGCCCCGCTCGTCACCGGCGGCGAACAGTTCCACCAACGGTGCGGTGGCGGCGGCTTCGGCGATCTCCTTCTTGCGTTTGGTCGCTTCCGCGTCGCGGAGTACGTCGTAGTCGAGATCGAGTTGTTTGACCAACTCGCGCTTGACCTTCGGCCACATGCTGCGCGAGAGCAGTTTGTTCTTCTTCGCCCACGCGCGGATCTCTGAGGAATCGCTGGTGCGCAACTCGTCAGCGGCGGCGCGTACTGCGTCGGCGGCCTGTTCCCATTCGGTGGCTGCGGATACCGTCATTTCTGGGATCTACCTTTCTTCGGGTGAAACTTCATTCCGGGGTGGTCATCGGGTTGCGATGTTCTGGTCTGGGTTGTTCTGTCAGGCAAAGCGTTTCGCTGCCAACCCGGAGGATGGTGGGGTCCAGTCGGAGATTTTGACGACATCGCCCGATTGCGGAGCTTCGACGACCTTGCCGCCGCCCATCCAGATGAAGATGTGGCCGCTGTGGGGTTGGATGATGTCGCCGGGTCGCAGGTCGGCGGGGTTGGTGATCGAGGTTCCGCGGGAGTCGTCGATCTGCATCTGATCCTGGTGAGGGAGGACCGTTCGGCCGCCCGTGGCTTGCGCCACTGCGTATTTCACCAGTCCGGAGCAGTCGAACCCGATCTTGTTGAAGTCTCCGAAACTGTCTGCCACTCCCCCGTCGCGGACGCCGCGCGTCGGTCCGTTCTCGTCGCCGCCGCCCCAGGCATACGGGGTGCCGAGCCACCGCAGTGCGGTATCGACGACGGCCGAGCCGGTGGACGGGCCGCCTGGAATCGGGCCCGCCGGGGCGGACGTATCGGTGAATTCCTCGATCGCGAACTTCTGAATGTTGGTGACGTAGCCGCGTGTTTCCTCGTTCTGGCAGACCTGGCCCTGCGACAAGGTGTTTCCGGGGCCGCAGTTGTACATGGACAACGTCAGCGGAATCAGCTCGCCTTGCAGGCGGCCGTCAGCCATCGCCTTTTTCGTCAGCTCGAGCATCTTGCAGTCGTAGGACGCCATCGACATCGCAGCGTCGGCCGGTGAGCGCATGTCGAGCTTTCCGTCCCCGTCCCCGTCCACGCCTTCCTGTGCAGCAGTTGAGGGAAGGAACTGTGCCGGGCCGTCCGCACCGGAGTCGTTGTTGTGCGCGTTGACGTTGAAGCCGCTTTCCTGCTTGAACTGCCCTGCCAGCAGCGGAGCGGTGATCTCGGGGCAGGTCCCGGCGGCTTTGAGGATCCACGGTTCGAACTCCGCAGGTACGCTGCCCGGCTTGAGTCCCCCGCCGCCCAGACTCGGTCCACCGCACCCGGCACCTGCCGGAAGTGGAGTGATAGCGGCAGCGTTGACGATCGCGGGAGACGGAACACCCGTGCCGGGCGCGGGAGCCGGTGCGGGTCCGGACGGCTCGGCAGCACCGGCGAGCCACGGTGCGGGATCGGTTGGCGTTCCGGCGCCGTCGGGAAGTCGGCCACCCTCCCAGACCTCGAAATGCAGGTGCGGGCCTGAGGAATCGGCTTCGTTTCCGACAGCGGCGATTTCCTGACCGGCGGTTACCTGATCACCGGTCTTGACCTTGATCGTCGAAGCGGCCATGTGGCCGTAGACGGTGGAAATCCGCTTCCCGTCGACGTCGGTGTCGATGATGACCCAGTTCCCGAACCCCGACGCGGGGCCGGCCTCTGCGACGACACCGGAGGTAGCGGCATAGATCGGAGTACCGAGCGGGCCGGCGAAGTCGGTACCGCGGTGCATGGAACCACCGCGAGGACCGAAACCCGACGTCAGTTGGTAGGTACCGGCCTTGAGCGGCTGCGTTTTGGTTCCCGGAGCTGGTGCCACGGATCCGGTAGTTGCGGTTGTGGGCAGGCAATCGTTGGAAGGTTTGGGATTGTTGTCCGTACCGAACATGACGAAACCGAGCATCAGGACCACTGCGACGATGACGCCGCCAGTGGCCTTGAGGCCGGTCTTCGTCGAGCTGGGTGAATCACCCATCGTCATGTCCTTGTCGTTGTGTCGTGCCGTGCCCGCCTGGGCAACGTGTGGGACCTATCGCGGCCCGAGAGGGCCGTGAGTATGAGGAGTGGGGAGGTGAACGTCAAAAGCTCTCGCCCAAGAGCGTTTTCGGTTCACCCGCCGCCGCGCGCTAGCCGCCGATCGCTTGTCGGTAGATGTCGACCATCGCGTCCAGAGCGGTTCGCTTTCCGTCGATCAACCACTGCCCGTAGGACTCGTGAACGCGGGAACCGAGGAAACTCGCTGCGGTGAATCCGGCGTCGACGACCGAGGTCAGTGCTTGCGCATCCTGGGAGGTCACCGTCGCCAGGACCGAGTTACCGAGACCGACGAAGTCGGAGTTCTGCGCCTGCGCACCCATCAACGTGGTCATCGAATCGGCCGGTTCGTGGAGCTGCTCGGCGGTCATCTTCTGCCCCGGTGTCAGGACACCGAGCGCAACGTTCGCAAGATCCACACCGATCGGGAGGAGCTGCCCGAGGGCCAGGACGTTCCCGGTTTCGGCGACCTGCCACGCGACTTCCTGGAGCTGCCCGACGTCGCGGGCGAGGCGGATGATGTCGACGTTGCCCAGCAGGTTCGCCACCAGCGCCGCCGAGGCGGCTGTGCCGGACGGATCGGGGATCAGTGCCAAGATCCGTGACACCGATTTCAGGTCGACCCCGGCCGCCATCTTCACCAAAGGCGAGAGTTGGTTGTTCAGCTCCCCCGCGACCCGGTGCGCTTCTTTGACGTTGCCGGCCAACAGATGGCCGGGAAGTATTTGCAGGTTGGCCGCAACCGCGTTGTAGTCCACCGAGGTCACACCCGAGACGACGCCGAGGATCTGGTTGATGATCGTCACCGGTTGGATCGCGGAGAGGATCGACGTGGCGGTGGTGAGTTGATCGGTCGGTGTATCCGCCAGCGGAGCCACACCGTTCGACAAGCTCTGTGCGGGACCAGTCAGACCCGCGTACGTGCCGCCGGTACCGGTGCCACCACCCGAGAGGATGCTGTTCGCCAACGTCACCACCTGGTCAGCAGCATCCAGAACCTGCGGAACGTCGACCTTGTCGAGCGCATCGACGACCGAGTTCGTGGCGGCCTCAGGAGAATCAGCCGGAGCGCTGCGCAACCCGTCGCGCGCGGCCGGGTTCGCTGCCATCCATGCCTGTGTCTGTTGGACCGGCTTGAAGGTTCCGGCCAACAGTTGCGCTTGCTGACGAACCGCGGCGACATCGACCGCCGCCGACGTCGAGGTGGGAGCGCCTGCGCTTTGCAGCTTCTCCACCGAGGTCGCCAACGCGGACGCTGCCCCTGGAGCAGCCGCGAGATCCGCGTAACCGTAGTTCGAGGTCACCGCGCCCAAGAACTCCGACGCGTTCGCGGTTCCGGCGCCTGCCGAGGTATTCGCAGTTTCGGCGGCCGCCGGAGTCGACGCCGGCTTCGCAGCCGTGTCGGTCGAGGTCTGACCTGCGACGGACGGAGTCGTTGTCGCCGAGACAGCAGTCGCGGTGGTCGGTGCCACTGTTCCGGGTGGGTTGGCAAGCACTCGTCCCAACGACGCCAAGAATGAATCCTTGCCGGTGTTGGTGTTGCAGTACTTGTCTTCCGGGTGGCAGATGTCGAAGACCCGACCCGACAGAGCGCCGTAGCCCTCGGCGGCCGGACCGGCGATGCCCTGTCCGTCGAGCTTGGGGCCGACGACCTGCGAACCGGCGGTGCCGAGCTTCGGATTGGCGAGCATGACCGCAGCGAGAACGGACGCGGCGGGAACGGGGCCGCTGCCTGCCCCGATGTTGACGGCGACGTCGTTGGCGACCTGTGCACCTTGTGAATAGCCGCCGATGACGAACTTCGAGTTCGGGCACTGCTCCATCGCGGTCGCCATTGCCTGATCACCGGCGGTCTTCGAGGCCGAGTAGGTCATGCCGGACTGCAAAAACGCTTCGGCCGGGTACGACGGATAGATGGCACGGAAGGTGTTGGGCCCGTACATCGTTTCGAGCTTCTCCCCTACCTGGCCCAACATTCCGGCAGGCTTCGACGGATCGGCGTCGGCGCGGGTCTCGGTCGTTCCGGGAGCGAAGACACCGATGTACTTGGTGCAGCCCGCCGCAGTGGACGGTGCGGCGTTGGCCAGGAGCGGTGCGGCCGCGAATCCTGCGACCAGCGTCGAAATGATGGCGAACGCCGACGCGAAGCGGGCGGTGGAAGAGATATTCATCGGATTCCTTCTGCATCAGTGATGGAGGTGATGAAATGCCGACCGTCGATCACGGCGGTGGTGATGCGCTGATACAGCGACGCGCCTTTGCCGGAGGGGCGGGTCTCGTCCAGCTCCATTGCGTACGTCCCAGCAGTCACGCCGGTCACCGTCATGCAGTAGGTCGTTCCTTCCGGCGTCGCATTGATCGCCGACTGCATGTCCGCTGCGAAGGGAGCTGCACCAGGGGTGAGTAGCGCGATCGCTGCATCGGCAGAGCGCAGCGTGTAATACGCGTGTTCGAACGCTGCGATCACACCCTCGCCGCTGTTCTGATCACCAGCAGACACCGGGCATCCGGCAGGTTCCGGAGACGGTGTAGTCGACGGTGTCGCAGCGGAATTGACGATCTCGCTGATGTTCGACGGCTCGTCGTCGGTGACCCGGCCGATGACCGACGCAGCGCCCACGACGACCCCGACCAACAACACCAGCACCGCGATCGCCAGTGCCGTCACGGCCGCGACCTGACGGCGAGGTGTCCGCGCATGCGGCATACGAGGACGACTTGGGAGGCGGACTGGGCGGGTACCAGTTCCGCCGGTCGCGCTACGTACCGCCGGTTTAGGGGTAGATCCCTTCGAGCCAAACATCGTTTCAAACTCCTTCTTCGACCAGGCAATCCATGTCAGATGGCCGGGACGGGCGTGCCCGTCCCGGCCAATCCGGCTATGCCTGTGTGCCTGCTCCGATTGCATCGCTGATCAGCTGCGATGCCAGGCCAGGGCTGGCGTTGGTGAAGAAGTCCGTGAGGGCTGTGTCGACCTGTTCGATGATCTGCTCGCCTCCGGGCTGGGCTGCGACGAAGTCTCGGGCCTGCTGGTCGATCGCGGGTGCGGCGGCGACGGTGTCGCGGACGGTGGTGGCCACTGCCTGTCCGACGGGGCCGGAGTTCTCCCAGTCGGTAAGAACGTTCTGCGTCTGAGTGGTCACGGCAGGCTGGTCGATGTCGGGGATCTGGTCGCTGACATCAACAGGTTCTCCCAATTCGCCTGCGCCGTAGGCGGTTGCGGCCGCAACGCCTGCGATGCCACCGCCGACTGCGCCGATCGCCGCTGCGGGAACGCCCAGAGCCGCTGCACCGATACCTGCTCCGGTGGCTGTGCCCACCACACCAGCAGGCACGGCACCGATCGGCGTGAGAACGGGGCTGAACAAGCCGAGGGCCGACGTTCCGCCGATGGTTCCGCCGATCAACGCGCCCACTGTTGCTGCGGGTACACCAACGGCGGCGGCTCCGGCCAAAGCGCCACCGGCACCACCGGCCAGTTGTGCGGCGGCGATGCGGCTCGCGCGGTCGACGGGGACACCGATCGAGGCGTAGAAGGTTGAGACCTGGCTTTCGATGACGGCCGAGGTGTTGTTGGTGCGGGCGAGATCGTCGTCACTCATCCAGGTCTTCTGCTCGAAGACCCAATCACCAATGCGACCCTTCTCTTTCGGCGCGATGATCGGTGCGACGATCTCGACGGGTCCGGGCAAGTGAATGTTGCCGTAGTCGATCGGTGCGACGCTGTAGTCGGCCGGGGCCGTGTAGGTGCCGGAATCATAGTCCCAGTTCGGCAGCGGCTGCGACGGAACGTTCGCGTACTCTGCGGGCGGCGGCACCCAGTAGACCGGCTCGGGTACAGGCTCGGTCGAGGGTGCAGGTGCAGGTGCAGGTGCAGGTGCAGGTGCAGGTGACGGGGCAGTGACTCCGGGCTGTCCCGGTGCAGGCCCTGTTACCCCTGGCTGCGGGGCTGCCACCGCTATCCCTGCCGTTGCGAAAGTGGCCACAACCAGAGCGGTGAGGGTGCCGGCGGCGATGACAGGCGCGGACGGTGCGCGGTGGCGACCGGTAGGTCGAGACTTGTGGTGCTTCATTGTGTGGAACCTTCCAATTGGGTTGTAAATACGGGGAATTGATGCGGACTGAGGTGGCGCTTACGCGGCCACTGTTTCCGATGCGTTGGCATCAGAAAGCGGGGAGGGGTCCTGCGCCGAAGGCAGCGAGGACCGATGGTGAGGAACAAGTGAATGGCCAACGGGGCAGACTCGGGTGCCGGGAATGCTCACCGAAATGCATGTGTGGCCCAGGCTCCTGCCGGCACACAGCGAGCCCGCCCGGCCTCGAACTTGGAGTTCACCCCACTCTTTCGTTCTCACAGCTCCCCCGATTCGTTGGATGTGTCCGGCCCAGGTGACGGCCCGAGCCGGACACAAGATCAACCTATGAGGGTCAGTCTATAACAGTCAGTTTAAAACGGCTAGACAGTAGGGGTAATCCCACGATGGCTAATCTTCACGCCTAGGTGAATCGCACCGAACACGAGTGGACGGGGGATGAGTGGGCAGGAGATCCGTTCGCGGCTTTCAACCCAACGTGCTCCGTGATCGACGGTTGGAGCGAGGATTCACTCAAGCCGAACTTGCGCGCATTCTTGGTTTGACGCCCGGCGCAGTCAAAGCATGGGAAGCGGGTAGAGGCACGCCCAAGATCGAGACACTCGTTAAATTGGTCGACCCTAGCGTGCTCGATATCGATATTTCCGCTTTGGTTTCCGTACCCAAAGGAGAGACCTTCCTTGGCGACCTTCGCACCCTGCGGCTGATCACACAGTCTCAACTTGCCGAGCGGATCGGTCTTTCCCAAACCATGATGGGTGCCCTCGAGCGCGGTGAGATCAACCTCAGCGAGGATGTCGCGGAGATGCTCGCCGCTGAGCTCGACTACTCCCTCAGCGATATTCGTTCCGCATTCAACCGCGCGAGAAGCAGACCTCCGCACACCCCTGTGTGAAGAGTGCGCGGATCGCATTCTCGATGCACCGCACGAATCGCACGCCGCGATAGGCGCGTCTTCTACCGTCATGCGGCGAACTTTTCCCGATTTTCCACACCACGGTTCGATTCCGCACCAAGCAACACGCTAAGTTTGCAGGTCCGGGCACTTCGGACAAATATTCCGCACGCGGAACTTTGTTGGGTGCGGAATTGGGGAAACGGCAGGAAAACAGTGGCGCGAGGATTCAAGTGACGGACCGGAACCAGTTCGCAGGAAGACTGAGTGCACTCTGGGCGGCCGCGAATAATCCGACGCTCAAGGCAGTAGCAGCGAGGGCGAAAGAACGTAGCTCCGAGGGTCCGAGCTACCAGCGCATCAGCGATTGGCGGCGCGGAGCCCGCGTCCCTGAAAAGTTCGAATCGCTCGAGCCTGTCCTCTGGGTACTTATATCGGCGGCGAGGGCGAAATCGATACAGCCTTCTGAGCATGGTCTGTATGACATGGCGGTGTGGAGGGAATGGTGGGCAGAGGCGCAGACCGGTAGCAGGCAAGGCCCGGACGCGTCGAAAACAGCGCCAATTGCCTGCCCATATCTCGGCCTAGCCTCGTACACAGTCACAGATCGTGACCGTTTCTTCGGACGCGAACGCAGCATCGACGAAGCTGTCTCCACCCTCCAAGGCGCCACTACCCCCGGGTTGTTCGTCCTATATGCAGCCTCCGGGACTGGTAAATCTTCGCTTCTTCACGCCGGTATCGCGGGGCGTGCAGCTACTCACGGGTTGACGTGGGGATCTACGGAACCGTGGAGCATTGAGACCGTAGACCCCGGCCCGGACCCCTTCGGCGCGCTTACCCGCATTTTCCCGCGCATACGAGAAGCCGAGTCGAGCGACGACTACCGGGAGTTGCTCGATGACTACTTCGCTGATTCCGAGAACGATGCCCTACTACTCATCGTCGATCAGTTTGAACAGGTACTCACAGCGGGTGCGAATGACGCGACCCGCGACGAGTTCATAGATCGACTCGACCGTCTCTCTCGCGTGGTCAGCTCAACGAGCACCATACGAGTTGTAATCGGCGTACGAGCGGACTTCGTGCCCGAATGCTTGCAACACGCTCCCCTTGCCGACGCTCTACAGCACAGGCAGATCGTGCTCGCGCCTATGAGCTCCGAAGAGCTGGCCGAAGCCATCAAACTGCCGGCAGCCGCCGCGAACGCTGACCTCGAACAAGGCTTGTCCGAACGAATCATCAGTGATCTCGACGCCACACGAGTAGGGCACAATCAGAGCGTTCTCCCTCTGATGTCCCACGTGCTTGAAAGCATGTGGATGCACCGTGACCCCGCCGGAAACCTCACACTTCGAGCGTATGAAGCTGCCGGAGGAATCGAAGGTTCCGTCAACCGCGCCGCCGAAAACGCCTGGAAGGTGCTCGACGCCGACGATCGTGCAGTGGCGCCGGCCTTGCTGTTGAGGTTGGTTCAGATCGGAGACGGTGCCCGCGACACCAGGAGGGCTGTACCCCGCGCCGAGCTGCTACGCGTGGGCGGCGCGGATGCCCGGAACGGCCGGGTCATCGAAGCACTCACCACCGCTCGACTACTGACCGTCGACGACGACGGACTCGTGGCCTTTGCCCATGAAGTGGTCATCGACAGCTGGAACCGGTTGCACAACATGATCAGCGCCAACAGGGCGAGCAACATGCTTCGGCAGACGTTTGAACGCGACGCGGCCGAATGGGACCGGCGAGGTCGACAGTCCGCCGACCTGTGGGCAGGCGACAGGTTGCACGATGTCATCGCGCAACTCGACGATCACCCACTGACACCGACGGCGTACAGCTTTCGCCGGGATGCAATAAGGAAGCAAGAACGACGGAAGCTCCAAAAACGGGGCGCCGTGTCCGCGATCGCAGCCTTTATCGCGGTCTTGATGATCGTGTCCGTCTTTGCGTTCCGAGCGAGTGCGCGCTCAGAGGTCCTTGCATCGAGTGCACAATTCCGAGAAGTGTTATCGACAGCGGACCGACTACAACAGTCCAATCCGTCTCTGTCGGCGCAGCTAGTTCTTGCAGCCCGCGACATGCAGCCTGCCGAGACCGCCACCGCGTCCCGAGTTCTCGCTACTCAAGATGCACCGATGGCGACGCCGGCCACCGGGCATGAAAATGCGATCTACACCGCCGCATACCGACCTGACGGCAAAGTTCTCGCGACGGCGAGTGGAGACCACACAACGCGACTATGGGATGTCAGCGATCCACAAGTCCCGACACCGATCGGATCGCCGCTGGAAGGTCACACGAGCTTCGTCACCTCAGCCGCCTGGTCCCCTGACGGTGCGATGCTTGCCACTGCGAGCGGTGATGGCACAGTGCGACTCTGGGACGTACGCGATCCGCTCTCGCCCGAGGCAATCGGCAGCCCCCTGCAATCCGCCGGCGGAACCGTGTACGTGGTGTCGTTCAGCCCAGACGGACGCACCCTCGCCGCACCGAACGACGACGGAACCACAGGGCTGTGGGACGTAAGCAACCCGCAAGCAGCGTCTCTCCTCACTCCCCCACTTGCCGGACCAGCAGGTCCCGTCAGAACAAGCGCGTTCAGTCCGGACGGGAAACTCCTCGCGGTCGGCAGCGACGACAAAACAGTGTGGCTGTGGAACGTCAGCGACCCATCGAACCCCGTAATCGCAACAGCCCCGCTCACCGGGTTTGCCCGAGCGGCGCACTCGGTCGCGTTCAGTCCAAACGGCCAACTTCTCGCCGCCGGCAGCGACGATCGAACCGCCCGCGTCTGGAACATCGGAAACCCCGCGCAACCGACCTTGGAAGGGCCGCCTCTCACTGGTCACACCGGTGCGTTGTGGTCCATCGCGTTCGGACCG
Source organism: Rhodococcus sp. T9N (assembly GCF_024436645.1). Taxonomy (NCBI): domain Bacteria; kingdom Bacillati; phylum Actinomycetota; class Actinomycetes; order Mycobacteriales; family Nocardiaceae; genus Rhodococcus; species Rhodococcus sp. T9N. Next base: position 30,957 of record NZ_JAMSKS010000086.1, read on the forward strand.
GACAGTCAAACGCTCGCAACCGCAAGCTGGGACGGCACCGCCCGACTGTGGAACCTCCGAGACCCTGCCCGCCCGCGCGCCCTAGGGCAGCCCCTTGCCGGCAGTAACGGGGGCATGATCACAGTCGCCTTCGCTCCCGACGGCGCAACTATGGCAACGGGAAGCCAGGACGGCGTCCTCAGGATGTGGAACCGCCCTACATCCGTCATCGACGCCCACACCGACCGTGTCATGACGCCGAGGTTCAGCTCGGACGGATCACACATGGCCACGGGCTCTGTCGACGGCTCGCTTCAGGTGTGGGACACCTCTGATCCCGATCACCCGATCGCACGGGGACGAGTCGTAGTGCCCAACGGCCAAATCGACAACTTGCAAATGTCACCGGATGGCCGAACCGTGCTGACAACGGGCGGAAACGATCGGGCAGTGCGGCTTTGGGATGCTTCAGACCCCGACACCATCCGTCCTCTCGGCCGGCTCGACCTCGAGACCAGATACGCGTATTTGATGGCGATCACTCCAGACGGCCGCACCCTAGTCACCGGTAGCAGCGACAATTCGCTCCAGTTCTGGGACATCACCGACATCGCTGCGCCCGCACCCTTGGGGCAGCCTGTGCCGGTCCCCGGCGACCTGCTCACCAACGCAGCCTTCTCGCCGGACGGCCGAACGCTCGCGATTGCGGCGTCGGGTACCAACGACATCACGCTCCTCGACAGCTCAGATCCGAGCCGTCCCGAGATGCTTCAACCACTGACCGGGCACACGAAGCAGGCCGAATCCGTTGTCTTCTCGCCGGACGGGAAAACCCTGGCCAGCGCTGGTGACGATCAGACGATTCGGTTCTGGGACGTAACGAAGCCAAGCGAGGCGCAAGGGATCGGCGACCCCCTGATCGGCCAATCAAGCACGATCCGGTCCGTCGCTTTCGCAACCGACGGGCGGACTCTGGCTTCGGGCAGCGACGAGGGAACCGTCCAGCTATGGGACACCACAAACATCGCAGCTCCCATCAAACTCGGCGGTTCCATCGCATCCATCGGAGCCACCCGGTGGTATATCGCATTCAGTCCTACTTCCAATCACCTCGCGGCAGGTGGAGAGGGCGGCGCCGTCCGGCTATGGAATCTCACTCAGCGCGCGGCAGAAACCCGAGTGTGTAGGAACACGAACAATGTTCTTACCGACGCGACGTGGGACCAACTATTCCCTGAACTCCCCTACCGAACCACCTGCTAACTCATCCTTGGAAAGGGCACTGTGCGCTCACCGACTGCACTTCAGACCGCAACGCCAATGCAGTTCGTCGCAGACGATCACGCACTCGACGTCGATGGTTCCAGCCTCCGCACCACCGCAGACCCTGACATCGCGGCGAAGGCAATAGCCGCCGAAACCCTCGATCGAATACGAGTGGTGCTCGACAGCTACCCCGCAGATCCGATCGTGTTGCTTTCAGGTGGCGTTGATTCGATCCTCGTTGCGGCGACCGCAGTCGCCCTCGGCACCGCACCGCGTGCGATCACGATCGTCGTCGACGGGGAAACCGTCGATCGAGCACCCGCGATAGCCGCTGCCGAAGCACTCGGACTGCGGCATGAAGTTGTTGTCCTGAGCTCATCAGACGTCGTCAGCCTCGCTAAATCGGCAGTCGTCGCTCTGGGAGTCAACGAATTGTGGGAGGTCGCAGCCGCTATCCCGATCCTCGCTGCCTCTGAATTGATCCGCCGATTCAGCGCAGCGTCCCCGGCGCCGGCAGCTGTTCTCACCGGCAGCGGTGCAGATGCAATTTTTGCAGGAGGCCGGGTGATCGAGCACCCGATCGAATCCGCCGCAGCGAACCGGGCTTTAGACGAAGTAGTTCGCACCGAGACGGGAACGAACTTCGTTCGCGATCGATTGGTCCCGGATTTCTACGAACGACTGCTAGGCGACGACGCCCAAGCACTCATCCATGTATTCCAGACAGAACGGTTCTGGCAACTCGCTGAACAACTAGCGCCACCCGCTCTCTTCGGCCACGTCACTGGCGCAGCGCACGACAAACTCGCAGTCCGGCTGGCATGTGAGCGCCTGCTTCCGGAAACTGCGCAGCACCTGGCCTGGACACGTAAATCCCCTATTCAACGGTCCAGTGGCCTTTTCGATGCGCTCGCTGATGCAGCGCGTGCCCGTGCCGCGCAGCTTCCAGGAGCAACGACCTACAGCAATCCGCTCACGGAACCGATGGAGTCCGTCGCAGTCAGGCTTTTTCTAGCCGATTTACACTGAACCATATAGAGCGAACGAATTGAACCGGCGTGTCGGCTGCGTATCTCGACATTTCTGCGGGAGTATTTGCAGGCAACACAATGCCCGCGCCACCGCGCGGACGAACTGGAAGGGGCTTGTCATGGCGAGAGGTCGTCCGAGTAAAGGCGAGCGGCGTCGTGTCGAGACGCGAGTGCCCGTGGATGTCAAAGACCGCCTCACCCTGATGCGCGAAGCTCGGGGACTGACTGAGAGCGAACTCGTCGCCGACATCCTCAGCGCTGCGGTAACCCGATTCGACCCGGCCGCAGTCCACACAGAGAGGCTGACGATGACCGCCTAATGGTGACCACAACGCCGAAGATGCGGAAACCCCGCTTCGGTCTCATATGCGCAGTTGATCGCCCTTAAAACGACGATATCCCCCGGTTGACGGGCCGGGGGATTCGGATGTCGTAAGAAACGAGTTGACGCTCGGATCTTAGGGTCTTGCTGCTTTCCCCGAAGGGACTGTCTTGCGCGACAGGTCTCAGGGTACATCGCGTCCTGATGCAAAATCCATAACCGATTTTTCGCGTGTCTCAGCGATGGAGCACACGCCCGCACCCATACAGCGCCCGTACTGCGGTAGCAGCCCTACGCGGCGCCGCTACGGAACCGCTCGTACACCCCGCAGGATGCAAGGGCACCTGTACGGGCACCAGTGCCATGCCCTGACGCCGATGCTGCTCAATACGCTCGGCAAGGAAGCCGCTTGCCGGCGCTATTGCAAGGTCGCACTCGCCCTCGAAGACGGCGCATACGGCGGCATCGCCCGCTGGCGGGGCGCCCAACATTGGGTCGAGATCGTCGTTCGGTGTGCGTTCACCGCCGAATACACACGGATTCGACCGGCACTAGTCCGGTCGTCTGGCGGCGGCATCAGCCTCAAGTCCTTGCTGGCAGTTGCCACCGTCATGGCCGAAGCCGCGGACTTCGACACCGGCCGCAACTCACGCTTGACCGTGGAAACCATCGTCGAACGCACCGGCAAGAAAGAGCGGACTGTTCAGCGAGCACGACAAGCTCTCAAGCTCCTGCGCGTGGCCACCGAGGTTCTCCGCGGCCGACTCCGCACCAAGGACGAGCGGTATGCCTCATGGAGGTTCAACGACAAGGCCCGTGGCTGGGCGTCTGTCTGGGCATTGCACCTGAGCAAGCCTGTGGATAAAACCCGCATCTTGGTCGCCGGTTCCATACAGATGGCACCCCACCCCCGCAGGGGTCACTTTAAGAGCTTTACCTCTCGTAGAGAGGTACTTAATACAAAACGATCTGTGGATAAACGAGCCGCTTCGCGGCGCAAGGAGTCAAAGGGGGATGTCGAGAAGGCCGAAGTCGTCCGGAAAGGCTTGTTACTCGCATCCAAATGGCTCAGCAATCCACGAACTCCCGTTTGGGCGCGCCGGCACACCCCCCGAGGTTGGGCTCCCGCGCTGGCCGAACCAGCTGCACATGGTTGGACGGCCGCGGATCTCAACGACGCGATCGACGCCTGGAGCAAGGCCACGCGGATGGCACCGGCCCCGAAGCACCCCATCGCGTTCATCCGTTGGCTCATGAAGCAGCAGGACTTGGCCTTCGCACCACACGTTCTCGCTCAGATAGCCGCAGACCAGGAAAAAGCCGAGCGCGAACGACAGGCAGCAGCATTCGAGGCCGAACGCAACCGCTACGCATCGGCCGCATCCGAGGACTCCCCCGGCCGCCAAGCTGCCCGTTTCGTCGCCCGCCGAGCCGCCGACAGCGCCCGCATCCGGAAGACCCAGGCATCCGCGCGCGAGAATGAAACCTCGCCCGTGTGGATCACCCATCTCTCAGATCGGGGTAAGCGATGAACGGAAAACGCCCGTCCGCAAAGCCACCCGTCAAACGCCGGCCGCTCTCCCCCTGCCAGACCGTCCCCCAGATCCACGAACGGTTGCGCACCGGCGCAAAGACGATCGTCATCGACCACCGCAACGACGAACCCCTAGAACTCACCGACGCCGAGCTGCCCGACGGCATCACCATCCGCATCATCGGCGTCTCACGCGTCATCATCACCCGACTGGCACCCGAAACGAAGCGCAGCGCCCAAATCGTGGCCACCGACGCGGCACGATCCCAAATCTTCGGGCACACAACTCTCTTCGCCTACGGAAACGCCCATACCGACGCATTCGACACCACACGCGTCCGCGCAACCAACCGCGCCACAAGCAACCTCGTCGACGAGGGGGTCGGGGAGCAGATTCTCGAAATCCGGCGCTAAGGATTTACGGCAGATAGTAGCGTACTATCTGCCGTAACTC
>NZ_JAMSKS010000085.1:0-7093 GCF_024436645.1 Rhodococcus sp. T9N
GAGTTACGGCAGATAGTACGCTACTATCTGCCGTAAATCCTTAGCGCCGGATTTCGAGAATCTGCTCCCCGACCCCCGTCTCTTGCCTACGACGCACCCGGTACGGTCAAATCCCGAATCGGTGTTCGCCAATACATGGCAAACTATATACTGAGTCGAAGCAAAAACCAAGCAAAAAGAGCACGAAGGTGAGTGATGGGAGGTGACCGTAGCGGTGCTGCCGTTTGAGCGCGAAACCCCAGCTAGTTCCCTGTCCCGTGATGTGTTCCTGGAACATGTCGCCGGTAAGGTGTTGACAATGAGTGAGCTTCGGCAGCGTTTTGCGCGCATAGTCTCGGAGCGTCGGGCTTGGCTCAACTTGACCTTGGATCAACTACAGGCCGCCGGCGGTCCGTCAGATGTGACAACGGGCAAAATTGAGCGAGCGCAGGTCGAACAACCGAGTGTCAATACGTTCAAGAAACTGGATGCAGGATTGCGGTGGACAGAAGGGTCCGCCGCACGAGCTTTCATCGGGGACAACCCAGTTCCACTAGAAGATGTCCCGGGATCAAGGCCGGTGGCACGCGTTGTCGACGCGAACGAAGACTCCGTGACGCTGCCTTTGAGCGTCGTCATCTCGATCTCCGAGATCGCCAAGCGCTACGAGAAGCTATACGAATCAACGACGGACGTAACGACAGCTGACAAACTGCGATCTATCAACAGTGAGTTGGATCTTGTCGTCGACCGGATACTGCGAGCTTGGCTCATTGCCCAGGTCGAGTCCAAGACAGCGCCGCCAGGGCCAATTCAGGTAGAGCCGATGGTCGAAATGCTAATTGGCGACTATCTCAACCGAGCGGCAGAGCCACCCACCGCACAAGATGCGCGAGAACTTCAGTACCTGCGATGGCTAACCGGACATGCCGGGGACATCGATGAAGCGACCGAGCAATCCTTTATCGCCCAGTGGCAATCACGTCAGGAGAAGACTCGATGAAGCACCTAGCACCGACAACAGCACAGAAGCTTGCTCGGCTCCTGGACTTCTATCACCACCGTGACGAGCCCGCCTTGACGTTGCAGGCGCTGGCAACAGTCGTCGGGCAGAAGGTCAAGGAGATCGTTCCCCTTGAGCTACTCGAAGGCGTTCAGAGTGGCGAAATCGAGAACCTGCCCGTACCCGTGGCAGACGCAATTTGCGACACGATCGGTGTCGACCGGGAATACCTGCGCTTGAGCGGCGACATCGACATCGACATCGACCAGCGCCTACGTCTTTGGATTCTCATCCGCGACCGCGGGCTGAATCACTTCGCTGCCCGCAGTGCTGACCTGACACGAGCAGACTTCGAAGAACTGATCGCGCAGGTCAGCACCATGACCGCCGCTCCGGCGACCGCAGTCAACGAGGCGTAAAACTCAACTTCAGGTTCTTCGGCCGAAGAGTCAAGGTTTCTTCGACTTCGAGCTCATAGCCCGGTTCCGCTGTTACAGAGAACTGGGTCAGAACAGTCGCGATCGCCAGCGCCATCTCGTGCAAAGCGAATTGGCGACCGATACATGATCGGATGCCAGTTCCGAACGGCTTGAAAAGTTCTGGCGCTCTGCCTCGGGCATTTTCGGGGCTGAACCGATCTGGATTGAACTGGTCAGCGTCTTCACCCCACGCCTTCTTATCCCGTTGAACGGCCAGGAGCAGGACAAATGCCCACTCACCTTCCGCGAAGGCATACTCCCCGACCGTGGTGTCCCGCTTCGCAGCGCGAAAGAATCCCGGTGCCGCTGGCCAGATCCTCATCGCTTCCGAGATGACTTGGCGTGTGTAGCGAAGCCGCGCAACATCCTCGTACTTCGGGACACTCTCACCGAATACCTGCGACGCTTCGGCGCGAACTTTCTCCGCGACATCAGGATGCTGGGCCAGGAAGTGAAATGCGAAGCTCAGCGAGTTCACCGAGGTCTCATGACCGGCGATCAGGAACGTCAACACCTGATTTCGGATGTTCTCCGGATCGAGCGTCACATCCCCCTCGGGATGCAACATCCGATCCAGCAGATCGTTGCGGCGCTCCCCCGTTCGCTGCCGCTCAGCAATCACTCCGTCCACAGTCTCGACGAGGAGCGCCCGATCAGCAGTGTTCTGCTTCTCCTCGGTGCGACGAAGCAACTTGCCGATGAATGGAATCGGTATCCCGCTCTTTTGGGCGTACGTGAGCGACCGCGTCAACGCTGCAACGAACGGATGGTCCGAGTGGTGGAACGAATCGAACGAGTAGCCGAAACCGCACCGTCCGATGACTTCCAGCGTCAGTCCTCCCATTGCGTCAACGACCGGAACCGGTGCCCCCTCCTGAGACGAGAGATGGGCACAGAGTTCGTCAGTGACAGCGACCATCGTGTCGTGGTAACTGACCATCGACTCCTTTGTGAAGGCCGGCATCAGAACGTCGTGGGCCTTCGACCAATTCGACTCCCAGCTGTAGGCCGTGAACAGGCCGTCACCGATCAGAGGGCGCAGTTGCTCAAGCGGCCGGCCGACGAACTTTTCCCACGTCGACTCGTCGAATATCTCAGCGGCGAGATCCGGCGAACCGACAAAGGTCAGGTCGGTACCGAGAATCGATCGCCGATAAATCGGTCCAAGCTCCTCGAACCGAACGAGCGTGGTCTGGTTGGGAGTCTCCGGATCGATTCCGAAAACATCCCCCAGAATTGGCACCCGACGAGGCGGGTGCGGGATCGTCGTCGTACTGGGCATACAGGTCCCCTCCAGTTGTCTTACATTCGAGCCCATGCATCCGCGATACGGAGCATTTCCTCTTCGTCGACCAGCCACTCCGGCGGAGCCACTGGCGCACGGTCACTATCACCGGCTTTGTACAGACGCATCGCGTCAGCTATGGCTTGAACCCGGTCCTCCGTCGCGGCGTCTCCAGATAGAGCCTCAGGGCTCATATACGGCAGGACGAGGAACAGAGCGTCCTCGCACTCGATCAACATCCGGTGCTCAAGTTCGATGCTGCTGTGGAACACTCCGACGCTCTCGACGGACACCTTGGGTTCCATGGTCACGAGGTCGTTCCACATGTCCTCCAGACGCCGGACTGCTCGTGACGAGGAATCCGAACGCAGGCGAACTTTGGCCTCTGCGATGGCAGGGATTGCCAGCACGATCGCCATCGATGTCGCAGCTGGCAAAAACAGGATGTCGTTGGACTGGGATCGCAGCTCAGTGAGCGCGTTGTGCCAGTTCAGTGACAGCATGATGCCATTCGCCATCCGTGAAAGGTGGTCGTAGAGCGAGACGGTGCAAGCAGCGATCACGATAACGAGCCAGCCGCGAAGGGAACGCGTGGACTCGGGACGGCGATAGAGCCGTACACACCATTTCACGACTGCGAACAACGCCAACGGCATCGGCGCCGAGTAGATGATCATGTAGACAGCGGTCCGCCAAGAGTGAAGCTCTTCGACTGCAATGCCTTGGGCGCGAGCTGGGGCACTGAGGAACCCCAGGACGACGGCCGCCACCAGACCGGCGCAATAGAGCCGGATGACAGTACGCGTCTGTACTGGTCGAAGGCTCCATGAACGTACGACGAGATACACCGCGACCGAAGAAGCGATCACCGATGCGTGGGTGACGAGCCGGATATCCGACAACGTCAGGTCACTGTGGGAAATGACCGCCTTCTGAAACCAAGACTCGCGCAGGACGGCCGCACAGAGCCACCAAATCAGAATTTGGGTCACGCTCCGGTCGAGTTGACGTTTCGACACCAGCAGTACCCGCGCGACGATGATTATCGCGAGGATCGTGATCATCGGAAGCGTCATCCAGTACGGCATTGACGCTGTGGCCTCGCGACTGAGCTGCGCGCTCACGCCTCAGGTCCGAAGGTGCCGGCGATGCGATGCAGCGCCCCGAGGCTGGAATCGTCGACCGGGCCTCTACTACGGATCGCCAACTGCGTTCCGACGACCTCGGCTTCTTTTTCCGTAGGCGTGTCGAAAGTGTCACGCCGCATCATCCACTCAATGGATCTGACATCGATCCCCTGGGTCAGGACGCTTTCGGTCGGGCAGAACGGCTCACCCTCGTGCTGGCAGAGAATGTGCGCACATTCGTGGAATATCTGCTGCCGCTGATGCCGTACGGAGTGGTCCAGGTCGTATTTGATGATGAGTCGCTCAGGTGAGCCCAGCAGTAGTCCACATCGGCCCCCGGACTCCGTACGTGGGCCACTCCACGGCGAGAGCACGACTTCACTCTGGGCGTGCTCGGACATCCAGTCCAGAAACTCGCCCACTGTCCACGGCGCGCTGAGAGGGATTTGCGACAACACGTCCTGGACGCGCCCCCTGCGCGTGAATTGTGAAAACACATCCACCACCTCCAATAGCTGGCCCTTTCCCGCTGCCAAGCCAAGACCACAGCTTAAACCCGGACAAAATGAACCGGTCACCCAAAGCCGTGAAGCAAAGACACAGACAAACTAAAGCCAAATCCTGTGCAAGAATGGCGATAGCTGGTTCCGCTCGCTACTCCCGATCCGGACCCGGTCGCAAACTTGAGGCCAAAGGGCCGTAAGCAGGCTGCCCACACTCTCATGCTTCGAGCAGGGTGAGTAGTCCCTAACGTCCCGAACTACCCCAGGTGAGCTACGGAATATTGGACAGCTTTGGCGTGTCGCAACCACTCCGGAACCTGAACCTGGTCCAGGATGAGGGGGCGTCCACCAACGAAGAGACAGGAGACTGCGATGGCAAATCCAAGCAAAGGGCCCCGTGGCCGGCTCGGTCGTGTCCCCGCTGTGGTTTACAGAGACCTGGAGCAGCGTGCATTAGACGCTGGCGCAAGCTCTGTCAGCCAGTACGTCTCCGACCTGCTGTGCCTGCACACCGGCCATAAGGAACTCGTTCGTGAACTAGATCAGGGGGTGTTGCCACTCTCCGCATAAAGCGACCGTGAGCGGACCTGACCAAAGTCTGACTCACCGACCGCCACATCCCCTGTGGTGCCGCTAATCAGCTGAGAATTGAAAAACCCCCGGCGGGTAGGCCGAGGGTTCATCGAAGTTGGTGAGATTCGAGTTACCAGCTCGTTTCTCAGCGGTACTGCTATTCCCCGAAGGGACTTGTCTTGCCAGACATGTCTCAGGGTAGCTCATGCCCTGATGAAATTTCTACGATCAATCTGCGTGTCGTCGATCATGAGGATCCACTCCTCACAGACCTGTATGCGACTGCAATGTGGATGTCGCCGCGGACCCGCATCCGGGTCGACCCGACCAGCACCCACGACTACAGCGCAACAGTGCTCGCCCCGACGGCTCCGCCGAATGTTCCATGGGCGCTTCACCTGACCGATTCGGACCATCAATACAAACTGCTGGCATTCGATTTCGATACCGGAGCGCACGGTCCGGAGGTGGCACTAGCAGACGCAGACCGTCTCGCACACGAGCTGACCGAACTCGGAGTACGACACCTTCGCGTCGCGTCAGGACCGACTGGCGGACAGCATCTCTGGGTCGCTCTCAGTGACGCGGCTGAACCCGCTGCCGTTAAAGGGCTCGCTCATGCGCTGGCTCCTTACTACCCCAGTCTCGACGTCAGCCCGCTGTGTAACCCCACTACAGGTGCAGTACGAGGACCAGGTGCTCCACACCGAGCTGGAGGGCACGCACTCCCGAGTCTGCGCGGCCGCCCGCTCACGTCGTCGCTCGCCGCCCTGCGTAAGGGGACGTCCTCTGAGGTGGTGGGGTGGCTTCTGGCACGTCACCCGTACACCACTCCCCTATCTGAAGCGGGCACTCGGTCGACGCCGGTTCGGGTGATCCAGACCGTGGATGGTCCTCGTCTGGATCGTCCGAAACGTCCGCTGTCAGCGCGGACGAAGCTCCTCATGGCGACCCCACTCAGCGAGGGGTGTGACCGTAGTGCGGTCGCGTTCAGCATCCTTCTCGGGATGGCAGGTGCCGGGCGCTCCCTCAGAGACGTTGAGTCTGCACTGACTGCACCAGGGCTGATTCGCCTCCACGAAGACAAAACCACCGGTCATGCCTTCACCCTCGCCAAGCAGTGGGAACGCGCAATCTCCGCAGCTGCGGTCTTCGCTCCTGCAGTAGATGAAAACGTGAGAAGACCGGACGAGCTTGACGCTGAGTTGGACACGATCACTGAGTGCTTGTGCAAAGCGTCCGCGAAGTTTGCACGGCCAGGTGGCCCGAGCGACGAACGGATACTCCATGCGCTAGTTCAGCTCGCTCGCACTGCTCGGACCACCACCCTGGACATCGACTGCCGGCGACTAGCGCGGGCCACTGGTCTGGACGCTTCGACCGTCTCCAGAAGGTTAAGGGCGCTTGAGGCGTCCGCGTGGATCAGTCAGGTCCAGGCGGGGTCGGGAACCGCCGGTGCAACATGGAAACTGAATCAACCGCCCACTGAGTACTGCACAGGTGCAACACAAGTGATTCACGCCCCGGCTCCCGCACTGTCCGAAGCTCTCCTGACCCACCACGCTCACGACCTCTGGACCCCCGCACCCGGACTAGGGCCGGCCTATGCCCGGATTCACCTGCACCTGATTTCCGGGATTCAAGATGACAGCGAGCTTGCGGCGACAACCGGCTACTCGCTCAGGACGGTGGCGTCGGCGAAACGTGTGTTCCAGCGTTTGCGCCTTCTCCCGACAACACGATCCACAGACCAGACCCGTCGACTCCAACTTCACACGGCAGCGCAGCAAATCGGCGTTTCGGGGGTCCTAGCCGCCAGGGCTTTACGTCATGTGACGGAGCGTGAGCTGTTCGCCTGGTGGACAGCCGAGCTGGAGTGGCGTCGTCGACCAGGTAAGAAACGTAGCGGCCCCCGAAGGCACGCCTTCGATGCGATTGCCCTGCCGATTGAAGCATCACCGCGAGCGAGGTACGGCCGCTTCCCCACCATTGGCGGCCGCGCCGACTACGCGACCGCACGGCGGATCGTGACCAACTACAGGTCTCCGCGAATCCTTGCAGCCTGACGGCTTCGGACCGACGCGATTGCTGGCACTGTGTCTGCACACACAAAACATCAAATGAGTGTTTGCGTGTTTGAGTGT